>NZ_JBEZXZ010000052.1:0-48257 GCF_040638275.1 Actinoplanes sp. NPDC026623
GCGGGCCAGCGGGCCGACGGCGTCGGCGGACGACAACCCCGGCGGGCGGCCGACCTCGCGCAGGTCCAGGACGCGGCCGCCGAGGCCGATGCAGGCGGCGCGGAGCCGGTCGGCCTCGATGCTCAGCGCCTGCGCGTAGACGCCGCCGGCGCGGGGGCTGACCACCAGCGAGGGCCGGCCGGCCCGGCGCGCGGTGGTCGGCGCCTCCTCGGTCACCAGCCCGGTGGCCGTCAGGTCGGCGGCGAGCGCCCCGATGGTGCTGCGGTTGAGCCCGAGCCGGATGGTCAGTTCGGCGCGGGAGGTCGGGCCGTGCAGGTGGACGTAGCGCAGCACGGCGCCGAGGTTCTGGCGGCGGATCTCCTCCTGGCCGGCGCCGGGCGCCGCGGGCGCGGGGATCTCCGGGTCGTGGCCGGCCGGGTGCGGGCCGGACCGCGCGGGTGTCGACACGGTCAGAACCTGCCTTCCGGATCGGTGCGGCGGGACGGGCCCGCGTGGTAAGTCGGGGTTCGCGGCGAATGCGCCGGTGCTCTCAACGACGAAGGGTCCCCGGAGACCTGCTCCGGGGACCCAAGGGTCGTCAGTGACTACCCTGCGTTAATTACTTGGCGGCGGTGAGCGGCGCGAGCTTCGGGTCGTTCGCGTACGCCTCGGCCGCGTTCGCCTTGGTGACGGCGACCGGGGGGAGCAGGTACGTGTCGACGACCTTGCTGCCGTTGTTGTACGACTTGGTGTCGTTCACCTGCGGGGTGCCACCGGTCTGGAGCGCCTTGACCATGTTGATCGACTCGGCGACCAGGTTGCGGGTGTCCTTGTTGATGGTCATGTACTGCTCGCCAGCCATGATCGACTTGACCGACTCAACCTCGGAGTCCTGGCCGGTGACGACCGGGACCTTCTTGCCGGCACCCTTGATCGAGGTGATGATCGCGCGGGCCAGCGTGTCGTTCGGGGAGAGGACGCCGTCCAGCTCCTTGTTGCCGTAGGTCGAGGTCAGCAGCTGGTCCATGCGGGCCTGCGCACCCTCGGCCTTCCAGCCCTGGATGGCGGTCTGCTTGACGTCGGTCTGCTTCGAGGCGACGACCAGGTTGCCCTTCTCGATCTCCGGCTTGAGGACGTCCATCGCACCGTTGAAGAAGACACCGGCGTTGTTGTCGTCCGGCGAGCCCGAGAAGAGCTCGATGTTGTACGGGCCGGCCGGCTTCTTGGCCTTCAGTCCGTCCAGCAGGGCCTGGCCCTGGAGCTGGCCGACCTTGAAGTTGTCGAACGCGACGTAGTAGTCGAGGTCCGGCGTGTTGGTGATGAGGCGGTCGTACGCGATGACCTTCGCGCCGGCGGCGTGCGCCGCGGCGACCTGGGTCGAGAGCTGCGCGGCGTCGGTCGCGCCGATGATGATGACCTTGGCACCCTTGGTCACCATGGCGGTGATCTGGGCCTGCTGGTCGGCAACCGTGGTCGACGCGCCGGCGTACTGCACGTCGCTCTGGAAGCCGGCCTCCTTCAGGCCGTTGGTGAACAGGTCACCGGCGAGAACCCAGTTCTCCGAGGTCTTGGCCGGGAGGGCCACACCGATGAGGGAGTTGGCCGCGAAGCCCTTGGCCGGGGCGTCCGAGCCGGACTTCTCGTCGTCACGGCCGCTGCCGCAGGCCGTCAGGGCCAGCATCGAGATGGCGCCGATGGCGACCGTCTTGGCGAAGAAAGTACGCATGAGGGGGTGATGCCCTTCTTAGAGAGGTAAAACGGGGTGATGGGTGGTGCGGGTGAGAGGGATCGGTGACCGTCAGCCGGACACCGTCGTCGTGGCGGGCTCGCGGTCCGCGTCGGACGATGTTGCCGGTTTGGCAGGTGCCTCCCGGCGGAATGGGCGCGTGATGCTTCCGATGACGGAGAAGCGCCCCTGGCTCTTGTTGTAGACGTCGAGCGCGACGGCCAACAGCAGGACCAGGCCCTTGATGATCTGGACGCGGTCGGTGCCGACGCCCAGGAGTTGCAGGCCGTTGTTGAGCACGGCCATGACGAGACCACCGACGATCGAGCCGCTGATGGTGCCGATTCCGCCGGAGACCGCCGCGCCACCGATGAAGACGGCCGCGATGGCGTCGAGCTCCCAGCCGTTGCCGTCCTGCGGGCCGGAGGCCGCCGAACGCGCCACGAAGATCATGCCGGCCAGTGCGGCCAGGACGGACATGTTCATCATGACGTAGAAGTTGACCCGCCGGAGTTTGACACCGGACAGCTCTGCCGCCCGCGAGTTGCCGCCGACCGCGTAGATGTGGCGGCCGCCTGCGGTGTTACGGGTGTAGAACGAGTAGATGATGATCAGCGCGACCAGGATCAGGCCGGAGATCGGGAAGCTCGTGCCGACGCGGCCGCTGGCGAAGCGCATCGCGACGAAGAGGATGATGCCCACCATCACGGCCATCCGCAGGATGGAGATCCACAGCGGGGCGACGGTGGCGTCCATCGCGCGGCGGGTGCGCCGGCTCTGCACCTCACGCCAGACCACGGCCACACAACCGGCGATGCCGAGCAGCAGCGTCAGGTTGTTGTAAGTGGTGTCCGGCCCGATCTCGGACAGGAAGCCCGCACCGATCACCCGGAAGCCCTCGGGCACCGGGATGGTGCTCGCGTTACCGATCAGCTGGTTGCCGCCGCGGAAGATCAGCATGCCGGCCAGCGTCACGATGAACGCCGGCACACCCACGTAGGCGACCCAGAAGCCCTGCCAGGCGCCGATGACGGCACCGATCGCGAGTCCGAAGAGGATGGCGAGCGGCCACGGGAAGTTCCACTCCGCCATGGACTTGGCGACCAGGATGCCGGCGAAGGCGGCGATCGAGCCGACCGACAGGTCGATGTGCCCGGCCACGATCACCATCAGCATGCCGATGGCCAGGATCAGGATGTAGGAGTTCTGCTGGAACAACGCGATGAGGTTGTCCGAGCGCAGGGTCAGGCCGTCGGTCAGGATCTGGAACAGCGCGACGATCGCCACGAGGGTGAAGATCATCCCGAACTGACGGGCGTTGGAGGTGGTGCCTCCGAAGAGGTTCTTCTGAAGGTCCTTGAATCGGCTCATCGCGTCTGCATCTTCTTCGTCGAGGTCATCTGCTTCATGAGGGTCTCCGGGTCCGCGTCCTGCCGGGGAATGTCGCCGGTGATGGACCCTTCGAACACGGTGTAGATGCGGTCGCAGAGCCCGATGAGCTCAGGCAGCTCCGAGGAGATGACGATGACGCCCTTCCCCTGGTCGGCGAGCCGCTGGATGATGCCGTAGATCTCGTACTTCGCGCCCACGTCGATGCCGCGGGTCGGCTCGTCGAGGATCAGCAGGTCGGGGTCCGTGAACATCCACTTCGCCAGGACGACCTTCTGCTGGTTGCCGCCGGAGAGCTTGGAGACGCCCTCGTCGACGGTGGGCGCCTTGGTGCGCAGTTCCCTGCGGTAGCCCTCGGCCGCCTTGTACTCGGCGACCTCGTCGATGACGCCGTGGCGGGTGATCTTGGACAGCTTGGCCGCCACCGTCGACGTCTTGATGTCGTCGAGCAGGTTGAGGCCGATCGCCTTGCGGTCCTCGCTGACGTACGCGAGGCCGTGCGCGATGGCGTCCGCCACCGACTTGAGCACGATCTCCTTGCCGTCCTTGATGATCGTGCCCGACTCCCAGAGCCCGTAGGAGCGGCCGAAGACGCTCATCGCGAGCTCGGTGCGGCCGGCGCCCATCAGGCCGGCGAAGCCGACGATCTCGCCGCGGCGCACCACGAAGTTCTCGTTCTTGCAGACCTGGCGGTCGGCGGAGATCGGGTGCCGCACGTTCCAGTCGCGGACCTCGAAGAAGACCTCGCCGATGTTCGGCGTGTGGTCCGGGAACCGGCTGCTGAGCTCGCGGCCGACCATGCCCCGCACGATCCGGTCCTCGTCGACGCCGTCCGCCTTGATGTTCAGCGTCTCGACGGTGCGGCCGTCGCGCAGGATGGTGATCTCGTCGGCGATCGCCTCGATCTCGTTCAGCTTGTGCGAGATCATGATCGAGGTGATGCCGCGCTCACGGAAGCCGCGCAGCAGGTCGAGCAGGTGCTGGGAGTCGGCCTCGTTCAGCGCGGCGGTCGGCTCGTCCAGGATGAGCAGCTTGACGTCCTTGGCGAACGCCTTGGCGATCTCCACGAGCTGCTGCTTGCCGACGCCGATGTCCTTGATCAGGGTGTCGGGGTCCTCCTGCAGGCCGACCCGCGCCATCAGGTCCAGCGCCATCCGGTTGGCGGACTGCCAGTCGATCGCGCCGCGCTTGCGGGGCTCGTTGCCGAGGAAGATGTTCTCGGTGATCGACATGCCCGGGATGAGGGCGAGCTCCTGGTGGATGATCACGATGCCCGCGTGCTCACTGCCGCGGATGTCGTGGAACCGGGTCTCGGCACCCTGGTAAACGATGTCACCCTCGTACGTGCCGAACGGGTAGACGCCGCTGAGCACCTTCATCAGCGTGGACTTACCGGCACCGTTTTCGCCGCAGATGGCGTGAATCTCGCCGGCGCGAACCACGAGGTTCACGTCGGAGAGGGCCTTGACCCCGGGGAACTCCTTGGTGATGGAGCGCATCTCCAGGAGGATGGGCGCGTCGCTCATAGCTCGCACCACCTCACAAATGTCATGGATGCCTCCGGGAGGGTCTCGCCTTCAACATGGTTTTGTTGCCGAAGGCAACCTATTCAGGGCAGAAGATGATTCGCAAGTTTTCTAGATCACCGTTCCGGTAACAATCCGGCAATGACGAGCCGGGGCGCGCATATGCGGGCCCCGGCTCGGGTGGTTTCAGACGGTCACAGGTTGTTGTTCTGGTTGTTCGGCCAGCTGCTCACGCAGCCGCTCGCCCTCGATGTCGACGTTCGGCAGGGCCCGGTTCAGCCAGCGGGGCAGCCACCAGGCGGACCGTCCAAGGAGTGAGATGACCGCGGGGACGATTGTCATCCGGACGACGAACGCGTCGATCGCGACGCCGATCGCGAGCGCGAAGCCCATCGACTTGATCACCGGGTCGTCGAGCAGCACGAAGCCGGCGAAGACCGACGTCATGATCAGCGCGGCGGCGGTGACCACCCGGGCGCCGTGGCCCATGCCGCTGATCGTGGCCGCCTGCGCGTCGGCGCCATGGACGAAGTCCTCGCGCATCCGCGAAACCAGGAACACCTCGTAGTCCATCGCCAGGCCGAACAGGATGCCGATCAGCAGGATCGGCAGGAAGCTGATCAGCGGGCCCGGGGTGTCCAGGCCGATCAGGTTGCTCAGGTGCCCCTCCTGGAACACCAGCACCGTGACGCCGAAGGTCGCGCCGACGGTCAGCAGGAAGCCGAGCGCGGCCTTGAGCGGCACCAGCACCGAGCGGAACACCAGCATCAGCAGCAGCACCGACAGCCCGACCACCAGCAGCAGGTAGACCGGCATCGCGTCGGACAGCTTCTCCGACACGTCGATGCCGACCGCGGTCTGCCCGGTCAGGGCCACGTCAGCGCCGCTCACCCCGGCCACCCGCTCGCGCACCTCGTGCACCAGCTCCTCGGTGGCCGCGTCGAGCGGGCCGGTCTTCGGGATGACCGCCAGCAGGGCCGTGAGCTTGTCGCCGCTGAGGTTCGGCGGGGTGACCGCGAGCAGGTCCGGGGTGCCCTGCAGCACCTGGGTGACCTGCTGGACGGCGGCGGCCGTCCGCTCCGGGGTGTCGCTCGAGACGACCAGGGCGAGCCGGCCGTTGAAGCCCGGCCCGAAGCCCGAGGTGATCAGGTCGGCGGCGTCGCGGGCCGCCGTGCCGGCCGGGGCCGCGGTCGCGTCCGGCAGCGCCACCCGCATGTCCATGGCCGGCACCGCCAGGGCACCGAGACCCAGGACCCCGACCAGGATCACCGGTATGCGCAGCCGGATCACCAGGCGGGCCCAGCGGAAGCCGAAGGCCTCCTTGCCGGCGGCGTTCGCGGCCGACCGGCCCGCGCTCGACCGCAGCCGGCGGGGCAGCACCCGGACGCCGGCGAAGCCGAGCAGCGCGGGCAGCAGCGTGACGGCCACCAGCACCGCGACCGCGACGGTGCCGGCCGCGGCCAGGCCCATGACGGTGAGGAACGGGATGCCGACCACGGCGAGCCCGGCGAGGGCGATGACCACGGTGACGCCGGCGAAGACCACCGCGGAACCGGCCGTGCCGACCGCGCGGGCGGCGGCGTCCTCGGGCTCCAGCCCGTCGACCAGGTTCTGCCGGTGCCGCGAGGTGATGAACAGCGAGTAGTCGATGCCGACCGCGAGGCCGAGCATCAGCGCCAGCACCGGCGCGGTGCTGGTGAGGTCCACGACGCCGCTCAGCGCGAAGAGGCCGGCCATGCCGGCGCCGACACCGATCAGCGCGTTGAGCATGGTCATCCCCGCGGCCACCAGCGAGCCGAACGTGACGACCAGGACGACCAGGGCGATGAGGACGCCGATGCCCTCGGTGCCGCCGACCTCGGGCTCCGAGTTCATCACCTCGCCGCCGTGCTCCACCCGCAGTCCGGCCGCCTCGGCGGCGGCGCCGCTCGCCTCGTACGCGGCGCGCTGCTCCTTGGTGACGGCGTCCGCGCGCTTGGCGAACTGCACCTGGATCAGCGCGTGCCGGCCGTCCTGGGACAGGGCCCGCACCGCGTACGGGTCGACCGCGCCGATCGCGCCCGGCAACTGCGAGGCCTCCTTGACCAGGCCCTGCACCGCCGCCATGCGCGCCGGGTCGGCGAGCGTCGCGCCCTGCGGCGCCGCGACGACGATGGTGCCGGTGGCGCCGCTGGCCTCGGGGAACTCCCGCTTCAGGGCGTCGATCGCGCGCTGCGACTCGGTGCCGGGCATGGTGAAGTTGCTCGCCGTCGGGCCCTTGAAGGCCAGCGCCGCGCCGCCGAGCGCGGCGAGCAGCACGAGCCAGAGGACAACCACGAGCTTGCGTTGCCGGAACGAGGCCCGGCCGAGTCGATACAGCAGGGTTGCCATCTCAGTCCTTGTCGTTGGGGGTGATCAGGGCACGTTCGGCGACGGCGACGAGCGCATCGCGCATGTCCTCGCCGGCCTTGTCGATGACGACGCCGGCGATGCCGCCGAGCACCACCTCGGCGGCGATGCAGTCCGCCGGGTCGGACGACCGGCCGGCGAGCGCCGAGCACAGGTTCTCGATGAGCGGGCGCAGGTGCGCGAACACCGGCTCCTGCAGGAACCGGGCGGCGTCGCTGTAGATGAGCCCGGCCTCCTGGCGGTGCCGCAGCACCAGGTCCACGAAGCCCTCGATCGCCGCCGCCCGGGCGGCCCGGGCGTCGAGGCCGGCGAGCCGGGCGTCGAGCGCGGCGAGCTCGCGCGCGGCCGGGGCGATCAGGGCGGCGAGGATCGCGTCCTTGCCGGCGAAGTGGTAGAGCAGCGTCGCCTTGGAGCAGCCCACCTCGGCGGCGATCTCCTGCAGCGAGGCGCCCTTGAACCCGACGTGGGCGAACTGGGCGGCGGCGACGGCGAGGATCTCGTCGCGGGTACTCCTGCGGGGCATGCGTTTCAGCATGCCTGACCGATCGGTCAGATCCTGTCCGATCGGTCAGGAAAGTGACCGAGGCAACTCCGGACTCAGTCGCGCAGCTCGCGCAGGATCCGGGCCAGCTCCGCGCGGTCGCTCCCGCTGAGGCCGGCGAAGAAGCGCTCCGCCGCGGCCTGCCGGGCCGCCTTGATCGCCGCGCCGGCGGCCGCGCCGGACTCGGTGAGCGTCACCAGGGTGGCGCGGCGGTCGGCCGGGTCCGGCGCGCGGGCGACCAGGCCGCGCTCCTGCAGGTCGTCGACGACCTCGGTGGCGGAGCGGGCGGCGATCCGCAGATGCTCGGCGAGCGCGCCCGGGCGCATCGAGCCGTGGCGCCACAGGACGTTGAGCGCCCGGCCGTGCGACGGCGAGACGTTCAGCGGCTCGAGGGTCTCGCGGTTGAGGTGGCGCAGGTTGCGGGCGACGGACCAGAACAGCTCGGACAGGCTGTCATCGTCGGCGGGGCTCACCGGAATACCGTATCAGCGATTGCGGTTGTAACCTCATGTTGAGGTAACCTCAGCTAATTCCCGTACCGGAAGAAGGTCGTCGCTCTTGGAATCACCACCCGCCGAAAGCGGCCGCAGAGGCCGCGCCCACACCGTCACCGCCGTCGAGCGCCAGCAGGCCGCCGAGGTCTCGCTGCGCCGCATCGGCCGGCTCTTCACCGCGCACCGCCTGCAGCTCGCCGTCGTCACCGCGATCATCGTGGCCTCCTCCGTGATCGCCATGGCCGCGCCCTTCCTGCTCCGCGAGGTCATCGACCACGCGCTGCCCCGGCAGGACCTGCCGCTGCTGGCCGCCCTGGTCGCCGGCATGGTCGCCGTCGCCGCCGTGACCTCCACGCTCGGCGTCGTGCAGACCTGGATCTCGACCACCGTCGGCCAGCGGGTCATGCACCGGTTGCGCACCGACGTCTTCGCGCACCTGCACCGCCAGTCCGTGGCGTTCTTCACCCGGACCCGGACCGGCGAGGTGCAGTCCCGGATCACCAACGACATCGGCGGCATGCAGTCGGTGGTCACCTCGACCGCGACCTCGATCGCCTCGAACCTCACCACCGCCGTGGCCACCGCCGTCGCCATGGCCGCCCTGTCCTGGCAGCTGTCCCTCGTCTCGCTGATCGTGCTCCCGCCGGCCATCCACCTGACCCGCCGGGTGGCGCGCATGCGCCGGGAGATCACCGCGCGGCGCCAGCGCGAGCTCGCCGACCTCAACGTGATCGTCGAGGAGGGACTGTCGATCAGCGGCGTGCAGCTGAGCAAGACCATGGGCACCGGTCCCGCGCTGGTCGAGCGGTTCACCGCCTCGTCCACCCGGCTCATCGACCTGGAGCTGCGCTCCGAGCTGGCCGGTCGCTGGCGGATGGCCGCGATGACCGTCGTCTTCGCCGCGATCCCGGCGCTCATCTACCTCAGCGCCGGGCTGCCGCCGACCGCCGGCACGCTGAGCATCGGCACGCTTGTCGCGTTCACCACGCTGCAGGCCGGGCTGTTCCGCCCGCTCATGGGCCTGCTGGGCGTCGGCGTCTCGCTGACCAGTTCGCTCGCGCTCTTCGCGCGCATCTTCGAATACCTCGACCTGCCGGTCGAGGTGGACGATCCCGCCGAGCCGGTGGTCCTGGACCGGCCCGTACGCGGGCACCTGCGCTTCGAGAACGTCACTTTCGCGTACCCGGGCGGCGAGACCGCCGCGGTCGCCGGCGTCACCCTCGACGTCCCGGCCGGCACCTCGCTGGCCCTCGTCGGCGCCACCGGCTCCGGCAAGAGCACCGTCGCCGCGCTGATCGCCCGGCTCTACGACCCCGACTCCGGCCGCATCACGGTCGACGGCATCGACGTCCGCGACCTGCGGCTGGCCGACCTCGCCGGCATCGTCGGGGTGGTCAGCCAGGAGACCTACCTGCTGCACACGACCGTGCGGGAGAACCTGCGCTACGCCCGGCCGGACGCGAGCGACGAGCAGATCGAGCAGGCCGCGCGGGCCGCGCAGATCCACGAGCTGATCGCCGGCCTGCCGGACGGCTACGACACCGTCGTCGGCTCGCGCGGGCACCGCTTCTCCGGCGGCGAGAAGCAGCGCATCGCGATCGCCCGGACCCTGCTGCGCGACCCGCGGATCCTGGTCCTGGACGAGGCGACCAGCGCGCTGGACACCTCGACCGAGCGGGCCGTGCAGCGCGCCTTCGACGAGTTGGCCCGCGGCCGCACCACGGTGACGATCGCGCACCGGCTGTCGACGGTCCGCGACGCCGACCAGATCGTGGTCGTCGACCGCGGCCGGATCCTCGAGTCCGGCGACCACGACAGCCTGGTCTTCCTCGGCGGCCGCTACGCGGCCCTGGCCGCGTGACGATCCGTCTTGATCGCCCGCTGACGCACACCGGCACGTCCCGGGCCAGCCCTGCCGGTCGGGATTCCGCAATCGGGGCCGGGACCGCCGCGGGCTACGATGGTCGGCATGACCAGCGAGGTGCTCCCCACACGGTTCAGCACCGCGGCGGACCGTATCCCCCGCTGGGACGAGCTGTGCGGGCCCGCGACCGGCGTCGTGGTGCTGCCGAACCGTTTGTGCTGGTCGGGACCGGCCGACTTCGATGTCGCGGACCCCGCCGAGCGGCTCACCCTCTACACGCTGCTGATGAGCTGCGGGCAGCGCGCCGACGTCGCCGCCTACGTCAACGCGGCGCTGCTGCGCCGCGACTGGCCGAACGTGAAACGGCTGACCACCCGGGAGCTGACCGGCGTGTGGGAGCAGCAGTTGCCCGAGCTCGTCCAGGCGTGACCACGGCGCGATGGACGACTTCCATCGGGCGCTGACCGAGATCGTTTTCCAGTCCGGAGACGACCTGGGTCTCGTTCTCGCCGGCGGTTACGCGATCAGCGCGCACAACCTGACCAGCCGCCCATCGCAGGATGTCGACTTCGCGACCGCGGCCGCCGTACCGATGCCGGTGATCGTGGACCGGCTGTCCGCTGCGTTCCGCGACGCCGGGCTCGCCGTCGCCGTCGTCGAAATCGCACCCAGGATGGCCCGGCTGACCGTGACCGCCGCTACACGGTCATGCGAGATCGACCTGCTCAAGGAAGCGATCGGCCCGCCGGTCCGGATGGACATCGGGCCGGTCCTGGCGCTCGACGACGCGGTCGGGATGAAGGTCGCGGCGTTGCACGACCGGGCGACACACCGCGATTTCATCGACGTGCACGCCGCGGCGACCCGGGGCGGATATCCGCTACGTGACCTGGAACGTCTCGGTCGTGTCCACCAGCCGGCGCTGAACCTGGCCGACCTGGGCGAGCCGTCTCGCCTCGATCGAGCTACGGGGCACTCGCCGGTTCCTCGACTACGGGCTGAGCCGCGATGATCTGGACGGCCTGATTCGGTGGGCGCACCAGTGGGCCGGCGACATCGAGTCACGCCTGTCTCATGAGCCCGATCCGGGAACCCCCAGCGGTACCGATTGGGGCACCTACCTCGACACGTAACGGTTCGGCGGCGCGGTCAGGGTTGGTCGGGGTCTGGTTTGCGGCGGTCGAAGGGGTCGCCGTATTCGCGGACCGCGGTGCGGGCGAAGGCCTGCTGGAACGTCGACACCCGCTCCGAGCGGCCCCGGCCCAGGAAGCTGACCGCCCAGTGCAGCACCGCCGTGAGCCGGTTCTTGAAGCCGACCAAGTAGAGCAGGTGCACGGCGAGCCACATCAGCCAGCCGAGGAAGCCCGACACCCGCAGCCGGCCGACGCTCGCCACCGCCGAGAAGCGGGAGATCGTCGCCATGCTGCCCTTGTCGAAGTAGCGGAACGGCTTGCCGGTCTCGCGGCCGTCGAGGCGGCGCTTGATCTGGTCGGCGACGTGCCGCCCGCTCTGGATCGCCACCTGCGCGACGCCGGGCAGCGCGTCGAGCGACATCATGTCGCCGATCGCGAAGATCTCGGGGTGACCGGGCACCGAGCAGTCCGGGTTCACCTGGATGCGGCCCGCCCGGTCGGTGCCGGCGCCGGTCGCCGCGGCGAGCCGGGCGGCCAGCGGCGGCGCGGCCACGCCGGCGGCCCACATCTTGGTCATCGACTCGATGCGCTGTCGTCCCCGCTCGGTCTCCACCTCGATGCCGGTCGCGTCAACGCCGACCACCCGGGTCTTCAGCTCGACCTCGACGCCGAGCAGGTGCAACCGGCGCAGGGCCCGGGTGGACAGGTGGTCGCCGAAGGTGTTGAGCACCGCGCCGAGCGCGTCGATCAGGATGATCCGGGCCTTCCGCGGATCGATGTGCCGGTACTGCCCGGGCAGGGTGCGGTGGGCCAGTTCGGCGATCTGGCCGGCCATCTCGACGCCGGTCGGGCCGGCGCCGACGATCACGAAGGTCAGCCAGCGCTCGGCGTCGGCGGGGTCGGGCTGCAGGTCGGCGAGCTCGAACGCGCCGAAGATGCGGGCCCGCAGCTCCAGCGCGTCGTCGATGCTCTTCATGCCGGGCGCGTGGTCGGCGAACCCGTCGTTGCCGAAGTAGGACTGTGACGCGCCCGCGGCGACGATCAGCGTGTCATAGCCGACCGTGTAGTCGATGCCGGGCGCCTCGACCGACAGGGTCTTCGCCGCGACGTCCACGTCGGTGACCATGCCGAGCTTCACGTCGACGTTGCGCTGGCGCTTGAGGATCTCCCGGATCGGCGGGGCGATCTCGCCCTCCGACAGGATGCCGGTCGCCACCTGGTAGAGCAGCGGCTGGAACAGGTGGTAGGCGGTGCCGTTGATCAGGGTGACGTCCACCGGGGACCTGCGCAGCGACTTCGTGGCGAAGAGCCCGCCGAAGCCGGCTCCGACGACCACCACGCGGTGTCTGCGATCGGATCGTTCAGGCATCGGGCGGCTCCGATTGTCGCGATCAGCCGGTCAGTATCGGACGCAGCGCGTCCAGGACCGCGGGGTCCTCGATGGTCGACGGTACCGGCTCCGGCACGCCGTCGGCGATGCCACGCATGGTGCGGCGCAGGATCTTGCCGGAGCGGGTCTTCGGCAGCCCCGGCACGACGTCGACCCGGCGGAACGCCGCCACCGGGCCGATCCGGTCGCGGACCATGGCCACCAGCTCGGCGGCCAGCCGGTCCGGCTCGACCTCCGCGCCCGATTTCAGCACCACGAAGCCGCGCGGCGCCTGACCCTTCAGCGGGTCGCCGACGCCGATCACCGCGCACTCCGCCACCGCCGGATGCGCGGCGAGCACCTCCTCCATCGCGCCGGTGGACAGCCGGTGTCCGGCGACGTTGATGACGTCGTCGGTGCGGCCCATCACGTACAGGTAGCCGTCGGCGTCGAAGCGGCCGCCGTCGCCGGTCAGGTAGTTGCCGGGAAACGCCGACAGGTAGTCCCGCACGTACCGCTCGTCGTCGTGCCACAGGGTCGGCAGGCAGCCGGGCGGCAGCGGCAGGCCGATCACGATCGCGCCGTCCTCGCCCGGCGGCACGTCGGCGCCGCCGGGGTCCACCACCCGTACCCGGTAGCCGGGCACCGGGACCGACGGCGTGCCGGGCCGGGTCGGCAGCGCCTCGAGGCCGCGCGGGCTGGCGGCGATCGGCCAGCCCGTCTCGGTCTGCCACCAGTTGTCGATCACCGGTACGCCGAGCCGCTCCCCCGCCCACGTGTACGTCTGCGGGTCGAGGCGCTCGCCGGCGAGGAACAGCAGGCGCAGGCCGGACAGGTCGTAGCCCTCGATCAGCTTGCCGTCGGGGTCCTCCTTCTTCACCGCCCGGATGGCCGTCGGCGCCGTGAACATGACGTTGACCCGGTGCTGCGCCGCCACCCGCCAGAACGCGCCGGCGTCGGGGGTGCCCACCGGTTTGCCCTCGTAGAGGACCGTCGTGGCCCCGGTCAGCAGCGGCGCGTACACGATGTAGGAGTGGCCGACGACCCAGCCCACGTCGGACGCGGCCCAGAAGACGTCGCCGGGGCCGCAGGCGTAGATCGCGCTCATCGACCAGCGCAGCGCGACCGCGTGGCCGCCGTTGTCGCGGACCACGCCCTTGGGGCGTCCGGTGGTGCCGGAGGTGTAGAGGATGTAGAGCGGGTCGGTCGCCGCCACCGGCACGCAGCCGGCGGGCTCGGCGCCCTCGACGGCGTCGTCCCAGGTCAGGTCGCGGCCGGGCACCAGGTCGGCGGTCAGCTGCGGGCGCTGCAGGATCACGCAGTGCCGGGGCTTGTGCTCCGCCAGGTCGATCGCCCGGTCGAGCAGCTCCTTGTATCCGACCACCCGGGCCGCCTCGACGCCGCAGGAGCTCGCCACGATCACCCGGGGCCGGGCGTCGTCGATGCGGGCCGCCAGCTCCGGTGCGCCGAAGCCGCCGAAGACCACCGAGTGGACCGCGCCGAGGCGGGCGCAGGCCAGCATCGCGATGACGGCCTCGGGGACCATCGCCAGGTAGATGACGACCCGGTCGCCGCGCTCGACGCCGAGCCGCCGCAGGGCGCCGGCGAAGAGGGCGACCCGGTCGCGCAGCTCGGTGTAGGTGTAGGTGCGCAGCCGCCCGGTCACCGGGCTGTCGTGGATCAGCGCCGGCTGCTCGCCCCGGCCCGCGGCGACGTGCCGGTCGAGCGCGTTGTGGCAGGTGTTGAGCCGCGCGTCCGGGAACCACCGGTACAGCGGGGCGGCGCTGTCGTCGAGGATCCGCCCGGGCGCGACGTCCCAGTCGATGGCCTCGGCGGCGTCGCGCCAGAAGCCCTCGGGGTCGCGGAGACTGCGGTCGTACGCCTGCCGGTAGTCACCCATGTTGCGATGGTGACCACCGGCAGGCCGGCACGTCCAGTAGGACACCCGATCAGTTCTGCACGAACACCGCCGTCGTGCGGGCCGGCACCCGGAAGGTGCCGGTGGCCCGGTCGAACGAGGCCGGCTCGTGCTGCGCCGGGTGCAGGCCGATCGCGGCGCCGCGCAGCGCCGGTACCGTCTGGGTCGCCTCGGCCGGGGTGGCGTTGAAGACCACCGTGACCGACTTCCAGCGGTGGTCCAGCCCGCGGCCGTCCAGGTGCATCGTGATCACGCCCGGGGTCTCGGCCGCGCCCGACAGCGGGAACGACAGCCGCTTCTGAACCTCAGCCGCCGTCGGCAGCCCGAAGACCGGCGACGACTTGCGGATCTCCAGCAGCTCGGCGTAGCGGGCGTCGGCGAGGTTCACCGCGTCGCAGGCCGGCACCAATGACTTGTCAGCCAGCAGCGGCTTGGCGTACTGCCACTTGGACTCGTTGTCGGCGGCCGGGGGCAGGCCGCGGCCGAAGCCGTTGCCCTTGGCGCAGTCCCAGGAGATCTGGTTGAACCAGTCGCCGGAGTTGAACGAGTTGCGGTCGAGCGACTTCGAGCGCAGCCGCTCGCTGCCGGCGGTCACGAAGCCGACGCCCTGGCCGAGCGCGGTGGTCGCCAGCGCCACCGACTGCATCCTGGCGCGGTCCAGCGCCGGCGTCGCCTGCGGCAGCTTGTACGCGAGCGCGTCGTACAGGATCTCGTTGTCGTGCGCGTCCACGTAGGTGATCGCCTCGCCCGGCGCGGCGGTGTAGCCCGTCGGTGAGCCGTTGTAGTCGACCTGCGCCCCGGTGACCGGCGTGCCCGCGCTGGAGGTGAACCGGTACGACGCCAGGTTGCCGCTCAGGCCCACCTTGATCTGGTCCTGGTAGTGCAGCAGCCGGGCCTTCTGCTCCGCGGGCGTGCCGTTGACCGGGTCACCGTTGGGGGCGGTGAACAGGCCGGAGGCGAAGCCCTGGATGCGCGGGTTGCCGTCGAACGGGCCGCCGCCGCGCACGGCGTCGCGGAGCCGGTCGTTGAAGGTGCCGATGCCGGTGCCGGCCATGTTGGCCTGGGTGGCCTGCACGAAGCGCGCGTCGCCCGCGACCTCGCCGAAGTCCCAGCCCTCGCCGTACAGGTAGATCTTCCGGCCGTCGACGCCGTCACGCGCCGGCGTGAGCTTGTCGAGGGCGGCCCGCACGGCCAGGATGTTCGCCTTCGGGTGGTGGCCCATCAGGTCGAAGCGGAAGCCGTCGACCTTGTACGCCTTGGCCCAGGTGACGATGGAGTCGACGACCAGCTTGCCCATCATCGTGTTCTCGGGCGCGGTGTTGGCGCAGCAGGTGGAGTTCGCCACCGTGCCGTCCTCCAGCAGGCGCTGGTAGTAGCCGGGGACGATCTGGTCGAGCACCGAGTGCGGGTCGGTGCCGGCCGCCGACGTGTGGTTGTAGACGACGTCCATGACCGACCGCAGGCCGGCGCCGTTGATGCCGGCGATCATCTGCCGGAATTCCTTGGTCCGGGCCGCCGGGTCGACGGCGTAGCCGCCCTCGGGCGCCGTGTAGTGCAGCGGGTCGTAGCCCCAGTTGAAGCCGTCGGTGGCGGCGACCGCCGTGACGCACTTCTGCTGCTCCTCGGAGTCGGGCGGCAGCTTCGCCAGGTCGCAGGCGGGTTGCTGCTGCTGCGAGCGCACCTCGGGGACGGTGGCGAAGTCGAACACCGGCAGCAGGTGCAGGTGCGTGGTGCCCGCCGCGGCGAGGGACTTCAGGTGCTTCATGCCCGCGGTCCGCGGGTCGGCGAAGGCCTCGTAGGTGCCGCGCCGCGCGGCCGGGACGGTGTCGTCGGCGATGGAGAAGTCCCGGACGCTGAGCTCCGAGACCTGGATCCGGCCCGGGTCGTAGGCGGGCTTGCGCAGCCCGGACCAGCCGGCCGGCGCGAGCGCCGGGTCGTCCAGGTCGGTGATCCGGCTGTGCGTCGAGTCGGCCGACAGGTCGAGCGAGTACGGGTCGGTGACCGACGCCGTCACGAGCTTGCCGGCGGCCGGCTGCCACGCGGTGACCCGGTAGCGGTAGTACTTGCCCTTCCAGTCCTTCGGGCCGCTCGCCGACCACACGCCGGTGGCGCCGTCGCGGGTCATCGGCACCGCCTTCGCGGTCGCCGCCGGGTTGTCGAAGAGCTCCAGTTCGACCGTGCGGGCGGTGGGCGCCCACACCGCGAGGGTGGGCCGCCCGCCGCTGAAGAGCGGGCCGAGCGTGGCCTTCGACGCCTTGGCGTACACGTCGTCGAGGGCGCCGGCGAGCTGCACGCCGGTGGCGGAGAGCAGCTTGCCCTGCGCGTCGCGTTCGGTGACCGCGACCTGCCCGCGCAGCACGTTCTTGAGGTTGGGCACGTCGCCGAGCCGGAACGCCGGGTACTGCCACAGGTGTGGGTTCTTCGCGCGCTGCGCCTCGGTGAGCCCGGTGCGCCGGGCGCTGAGCCGGATGCTCTGGTGCGCGCCGGCCAGGTCGCCGTCGAGGATGCTCATGCCACCCTCGGGGGCGTACACCAGGTCGTAGACGCGGCCGTCGGTGCCCGCGCCGACCGGCTCGAGCGTCGAGCCGGTGCCGGTCTTCCAGGCGATCGTCTCCCGGTCGATCCAGACCGCGTTCGACTTGCTGAGGTCGGCGATGCCGCCGCCGGCCTTGCGGACCATCGGCAACAGCCGGTCCGCCTGGCCCGAGAGCACCCAGATCTCGCGACCCGCCTTGGCGAAGTCGAGCTGCTGGTCGTCGGGGAGATCCTTGGCGTCTCCGTTGTGGATGATGTAGTTGAGGCTGGTGGCCCCGGCGGCCAGCGGCACCCGGAACGTCGCGCCGAACGCGTCGGTCGCGGCGGGCTGCAGCGGCGCGCCC
Source organism: Actinoplanes sp. NPDC026623 (assembly GCF_040638275.1). Lineage (NCBI taxonomy): Bacteria > Bacillati > Actinomycetota > Actinomycetes > Micromonosporales > Micromonosporaceae > Actinoplanes > Actinoplanes sp. NPDC026623. The sequence continues at coordinate 17,207 of NZ_JBEZXZ010000052.1, forward strand.
CAGTCGGTCGGGTTCGCCGCGCCGGTCCAGACGTGCATCCCCCAGCCGGCGTAGTTGTTGTCGGCGCGCCGGTAGTGCACGACCGCCGTGTTCGGCTCGGGGTCGGGGGCCGGGCCGGTGGTGGCGATCGCCGGGTCGCCCTGCTTGAGCCAGATCTCGGGGGCCCTCGCCGGGTCGATGAAGCGGTCCGCCGAGACGTCCTTGACGCCGTTTTTGTCCACCACGATGAACCCGACGTTCTTCGCGCCGGGCTTCAACTTCACCCAGGCGAAGCGCCCGTACGCGTCGACGCCGTCGAACGGCTGCCCGGCGGGCCAGTCGGTGGCGGCCGACGGGTCGATGTCGCCGAAGGCGTACAGCCCCCAGCCGTCGTAGTCGCCCGCGGGACGCTGGTAGTGCACGATCGCGTGGTCGGGCCCGGCGGTGGTCGCCGGCGTGCCGACCCTGATCTGCGTCGAGGTGGTGGCGAGACGGCCCCGGCTGTCGCGCACCACCGCCTTGTACTTCACCACGGTGCCGCCGGCCAGCCCGGTCAGGTCGTGGTAGATCCGGTACGGCGCGCGGTCGGCGGTGCCGAGCGGCTTCCAGGCCCCGCCGGCGACCTGCGCGGCGAAGGTGACCGAGGACAGGTGGTCGCCGGTGGTCTCGGCGGTGAGCTCGGCGCGGGCCGGCACGAAGGCGTCGGCCGCGGGCGCGGTGAACTTCACGGTCGGCGCCGCGGACGGCACGGTGATCGGCGTTCCGGCCTTGAGCACCACCGTCGACAGCGCGGGGACCCGGACGGTCAGCTTGCCGTCGGCGCCGGTGGCGGCGGGTGCGGCGCCGCCGTAGATGCCCTGGAAGGAGGCGTTCGGCGTCCAGGTGTCGAGGGTGACGGTCTGCGCGGTGGTCGCGTTGTTGGCCGCGACCACGTACTCGACGCGCTTGTCGCGGTCGATCCGCGAGGTGGCGAAGACGCCGGGGCCGTCGGCCGCGTACCGGGTGATCTGCAGGCCGTCGACGAGCGCGGGGTGGCCCTTGCGCACGTCGCCGAGCGCCCGGATGGTCTGGTAGAGCGGGTGGGTGGTCTCGTAGTTGGACACCGCGTGGGTGCGGTCGGTGCCGATCAGGTCGTCGTCGAGGTAGTCCGCCGTCCTGGTGGCGAACATGTCCTGCCGGGAGTCCTTGTCGCCGCCGGGGCCGGTGAAGCCCTGCTCGTCGCCGGAGTAGACGACCGGCTGGCCGCGGGTCAGGAACATCAGCTCGTGGGCGAGCTGGTCGCGGCGCAGGTAGGTGGCGGGGTCTGCCGCGCCGCCCTGGATGAAGGAGCCGATCCGGCCCATGTCGTGGTTGCCGAGGAACGTCGGCAGCCGGTCCGCGCCGGTGCCGGGTGCGGTGTAGAGGTCGTCTGCCGCGTACAGCTCGGACAGCGCCTTCGCCGAACCGCCGTCCGCGGTGAACGACTTGGCGGCCGCCTGGAAGGAGAAGTCCAGGGTCGCCGGCAGGCCGCCGCGGCGCACGTAGGTCGACTCGACCTCCTGGTCGGCGCTGTACACCTCGCCGAACATGAAGAAGTTCTTCTTGCCGGCCTTGCGGGCGGCGGCGTCGATGCCGTCTGCGAACTGCGGCCAGAAGTCCAGGTTCGTGTGCTTGACCGTGTCGAGGCGGTAGCCGTCGATGCCGGTCTTGGCGATCCAGTCGCCGTAGATCTTCGTCATCCCGCGTACGACCTCTGGGCGCTCGGTGAACAGGTCGTCGAGGCCGAAGAAGTCGCCGTACTCGCTGTTCTCGCCGACGAACGTCGAGTCGCCGCGGTTGTGGTACATCGCCGGGTCGTTGAGCCAGGACGGCGACTTGACGTGCGCGTCCTTCGGGTCGATCACCGGCGTGTACGGGTACGACGTGTCGTTCAGCTTCGGGAAGTCCCGGTCACCGTCGGCGTAGTTGCGGTCCTCGAACGGCCGGCCCTGCGCGTCGGTGTACGGCGAGGTCGCCTTGTCGACGTAGTCGTACTTGTCCTCCGCGTACCGGATGACGTCCGCGGTGTGGTTGACGATGATGTCGAGGTAGATCTTCATCCCGCGCCTGTGCGCGAGCTTGACCAGGCGCTCGAGGTCGGCGTTGGTGCCGAAGTGCGGGTCGACCTGGGTGAAGTCGGTGATCCAGTAGCCGTGGTATCCGGCCGAGATGTCGTCGCCGCGGCCCTGCACGGGCCGGTTCTTGAAGACCGGGGCGAGCCAGATGGCGGTGGTGCCCATCCCCTCGATGTAGTCCAGCCGGTCGATGATGCCCTGCAGGTCGCCACCGTGGTAGAAGCCCTTGTCGGTGGGGTCGTAGCCGGTCTTGAGCCGGTCACCGGTCAGGCCGCCGTCGTCGTTGGCGGGGTTGCCGTTGGCGAACCGGTCCGGCAGCACGAAGTAGAACTGCTCGGTGGGTCCGGGCCGCTGGTCGAAACCCCAGCCTGCCAGCGCCGCGGCGGTCGGCTCGGCGCCGCTCGCCGCGCGCGCGGGCACGGCGGAGGCAACCGGCAGCAGCACGGCGAGGATGAGCATGACGACGAGACTCAGACGACGTCTGAGCAGCAGAATTTCCACATTGAGGCCTTCCGATGGGTGGCGACGACGCACGCTAACCCTCGGCGGATGACCCTTGCAAGACTTTGCAGCAACTGTCGCTTAATTACATCGCATCGTGCCAGTAACAATATGGACATAGGGTGCCGGTGCTCAGAACTGCGTCCCGTCCGGGCGCAGGCGGACCACCCGGCCGCTGAGCCGGGCGTGTTCCGCGGCCCAGACCACCCGGTGGGTGGCGAGGCTCTGCGCCGCGTCCGAGGACACCAGCGCCGGGTCGCCGGCCGCGACCGCGGCCAGGAACGCCTCGGTCAGGCCCCGGTCGCCGCCGCCGTGCCCGTCGGCCGCCGACGGGCCACCGGCCTCGACCGCCAGGACCTCCTCCGCGCCGGTACGGAAGTCGACGTACCGCAGCCGCTCGCCGTCGCCGTCGAGGTAGCCGTGCGTGCCCATGAGCCGGGTGCGGCGATGCTCCGCCGGCGTGAACGCGCTCATGGTGAACGAGCAGGTCACGCCGCCCGGGAAGGCCATGATCACCTCTTGGTGGTCGACCACGTCGTTGCCGGCGGCGTACACGCACCTGCCGTACGGCCCGGTGCGCAGCGCGTGCAGCACGGCCGCCTCGGTCGCCTCCCCGGTGACCGCCCCGAGCGGCCAGAAATGCCGGTCCGGGTCGGCGAGGGCGGCGAGATAGAGCCGCTTGGCCGAGTACGGGCAGGCCGGCTCCAGCGGGCAGTCGAGGCAGCGGTCGGCCGCGCCCTCGGGCCGCTGGTCGGCGCGGAAATGGGTAAGCGCGCCGAACGAGCTGATCCGCTCCGGGATCGCGCCGATCAGGTGCACCAGCCAGTCGATGTCGTGGCAGGACTTGGTGAGCAGCATCGGCCCGGACTCCGCGGTGCTGCTCCAGTTGCCACGCACGAACGAGTGCGCGTGGTGCCACCAGCCGACCGGCTCCAGGTGCTGCACGCTGACCAGCCGGCCGATCCGGCCCTCGCCCAGCACCCGCCTCAGCAGCCGGGTGTACGGGGTGTATCGCAGCACGTGGCAGATCGCCACGATGGTCCCGTTGCGCAGCGCCGCGGCGGCGATGTCGGCGGCCTCCGGCTCCGTCGGCGCCATCGGCTTCTCGAGCAGCAGGTGGTAGCCGAGGCCGGCGAGCCGGATCGCCGGATCGCGGTGCAGCCGGTCCTGGGTGGCGACGATCGCGGCGTCCGCGAGCCGGCCCGCGCCGGCCAGCTCCGCCCAGTCCCCGAAGACCCGGTCCGCGGCGATGCCGAACTCCGCCGCCGCGGCCAGGCGGCGCCCCGGGTTGGGCTCGGCGACGGCGACGACCCGGCCCAGACCGGCGGCGACCGCGTGCCGCGCGTACGTCTGGCCGCGCAGTCCGGCTCCGACCAGGGCGAGCGTGACCACCGGGCCATTATCGGCGCGGCCGGGGCCGGGCGGAAGATCGCGCACCGCTCAGCGCGCCGCGGCGGTCGTGCCGGCCAGCAGGCGCAGCGCGGCCGCGACCGTGCCGGCCATCGCGGTCCGGGCCGGCGCCAGGTACCGGCGCGGATCGACAAGCGCGGCGTCGCGGTCCAGGCTCTCGCGGACCGCGCCGGTGAACGCGCTGTTCAGCGCCGTCCCGATATTGATCTTCACCATGCCGTGCCGGACGGCCGCGGCCAGTTCGCCGTCCGGCACGCCGGACGAGCCGTGCAGCACCAGCGGCACCGGCACCGCGGCCCGCAGCCGGCTGATCAGGTCGTGGTCGAGCCGCGCCGTCCGGGTGCGCATCGCGTGCGAGGAGCCGACCGCGACGGCCAGCGCGTCGACGCCGGTGGCCGCTACGTACGCGGCGGCCTCGCCCGGATCGGTACGCGCGCCGGGCGCGTGCGCGCCGTCCTTGCCGCCGATCGCGCCGAGCTCGCTCTCCACCCACAGGCCCCACGGCCGCGCGCGCCGCACGGCCGCGGCGGTCGCGGCCACGTTGTCGGCGTACGGCCTGTTCGACGCGTCGTACATGACCGAGCCGAAGCCGTGCGCCGCCGCCTGGTCGAACAGGTCGTCGCTCTCCACGTGGTCGAGGTGCAGGGCAACCGCCACGGTGGACGCGGCGGCCACGGCGCGCGCGGCGGCGGCGATCGGGGCGAGCCGGCCCTGGTGGAAGCGGACCGCGTTCTCGCTGATCTGCAGGATCACCGGCAGGCCGGCCTCCTCGGCGCCGGTGACGATCGCCTCGGCGTGCTCGACGGTGATGACGTTGAAGGCACCCACGCCGAAGCCTGCGGCGCGGGCCGCGGCGACGATCTCGGCGGTCGGTGTGAGCATGGCGTTCCTCTCAGGCGGCGTGCACGCGTACGGCGGGCAGCAGGCGTCGGTAGGTCTCGGGGTCGACGGCGCCGGCGAGCGGGGCCGCGACGGCGGCCGCGGACAGCGCCACCGCGTCGGCGAGCAGTTCGGGCCACGGCGTGCGGTCGCGCAGCCCCCGGGCGAGGGCCGCGACGCAGGCGTCGCCCGCGCCGGTCGGGTTGCCGGTCAGCCGTTCGGGCGGGACGCCGCGCCAGGCCTCGTCGCGGGTCAGCGCGAGCAGGCCGTCCGGCCCGCGCGAGACGACCACGGCCCGGGCACCGCAGGTCAGCGCGTGCGCGGCGGCGTCGACCTCCCGGCACCCGGCGCCCGCCGGGGTCAGCAGGGCGCTCAGCTCGGCGGCGTTCGGCTTGACCAGGTCCGGGCCGGCGGCCAGGCCGTGCCGCAGCGCCTCGCCGCTGGTGTCGAGCACAGAGGGCACTCCCCCGGCCGCGGCGAGGCGCACCAGGCTCGCGTACGCGTCGACCGGGACGCCCGGCGGGAGCGACCCGCAGAGCGCGACCACGTCGGCGTCGCCGAGCAGGCCGCGGAAGTGCGCGACGAAGGCCGCCCACTCCGCGTGGGTGACCGGCGGACCGGGTTCCCAGAAGCCGGTCGCGTCGACGTCGTCGGCGACGGTGACCGTCCGCCGGGTCTCGCCCGCGATCGGCAGGAACGCGGCCGGCACCGCGTCGTCGGCCAGCAGCGCGGTCACCCGGGCACCGGCGGCGCCGCCCAGCAGGCCGGTCGCGAGGACCGGCTCGCCGAGCGCGTGCAGCACGCCCGCCACGTTGAGCCCCTTGCCGCCGGGCCGCAGGCCCACCGCGGAGACCCGGTGGGTGCCGTGCGGAACCAGCTCGCCGACCCGGTAGGTCACGTCGAGCGCCGGGTTCAGGGTCACCGTGACGATCACGGGATCAGCAGGCGTTGTAGACGTAGGTGCCGCTGCCGGGCGCGGTGACGTTCACGTCGCGGCGTACCACCGAGACCTTCGCGCCGATCGAGTTGCACGCCTTCCGGAAGCCGCCGCTGGTGTACTCGATGGCGATCACGTTGTTGCCGTAGACGTCGGTGTAGTCGCCGCACTCGTCGTACTGGCCGCACTCCTCGGCGATGGCGAAGTCGAGCCCGGCCGCCTTGCCCTGGCCGCCGAGGGTGGTGGTGTTCTTCTGCGCGATCGCCAGGCCCTTGGCGTGCGCGTGCGGTGCGAGCAGCTGGAGGTAGGCGACCGCCTGCGCCTTGGTGAGCAGCTTGCCGAACCGGTCGAAGGTGTCGATGTTGTCCGGCTCGACCGCCCGGTAGCCGGCCGCGGCGCAGCCGTCGATCCAGCCGTTGACGACGCCCGCGAGCGCGGTGCGCTTCGCGGCGGTGCGGATGTCGAGCACGATCTCGTTCCAGTCGCCGTCGACGACGTACTTGCCGGACGAGTCGCGCAGCAGCAGATCGTCGTGGTTCTGCTGCCACCAGGCGACCTCCTGCGGCTGCACCTGGAACGCGTTGACGTAGCAGATGTTGTAGAGCCCGGCGGCGGGCGCGGCCTCGCGGTCGCGGCTGACCACCTGCACGCCGGAGGGTGGGGTGTAGGCGGCGCCGATCTGGTAGTCGAACTTGGCGTTGACCGGCGGCAGGGTGACCGCGGCCGTCGCGGCGTCGGCGTTCAGGGCGCCGGCGACCGCGAGCGTGAGGATGGCGACGGCTGTGAACAGGGCGTTGCGGACTGTACGGGTGACCACGGCTGAGACTCCCAGGGGTGCTCAGGGATCTGCCCCGCCTCGGGCGCTGGGGTGCGCCCTGGCGACCTGGTGCCGGACTGGGGATTACCGGCTGGGCTGGATCGTTGTCAGCGATTCAACTGATCGAACGCGCAGGTGTCAACAGTCGTTTGTGCGCGTATGGTGCTGACAAGCCTCATTCCTGCGGCAAAAATGGGCAAGTGTGCAACTCAGATTGTTCATTTGAACAACATCGAGGGAGAGCCATGGACCTGCTGGTGGTCGGCGACGCCAACCCGGACCTGGTGCTGCGCGGCGACGTGCGGCCCCGATTCGGCCAGGCCGAGCAGCTGCTGACCGGGGCCGACCTGGTCCTGGGCGGCTCGGCCGCGATCACGGCGGCCGGCTGCGCGCGGCTCGGCCTGGACACGACGCTGCTCACCGCCCTCGGCGACGACGTCTTCGCGACCATCACCCGGCGGCACCTGGAGGAACGCGGCGTCGCGCTGCTGCTGCGCCCCGCCGACGGCACGCCGACCGGGCTGAGCGTGATCCTCACCCCGGCGGACGACGACCGGGCCATCCTGACCCTGCCCGGCACCATCCCGGCGCTGCGCCCGCAGGACGTCACCGACGCGCACCTGGCCGCCACCCGGCACCTGCACGTGTCGTCGCTGTATCTGCAGCCGCGCCTGGCGTCCGGCCTGGCCGCGGTCTTCGCGCGGGCCCGGGCGCTCGGCGTCGGCACCTCCCTGGACACCAACTGGGATCCCACCGGCCGATGGGCGTCGATCACCGAGATCCTCGAGCACACCGACGTCTTCCTGCCGAACGCCGGCGAACTGCGCGCGGTGACCGGGCTGAGCGATCCGGACGAGGCCGCGGCCCGGCTGGTCGCGACCGGCACGACCGTGGTGATGAAGAACGGCGCGGCCGGCGCCCGCGCGTGGTGGCCCGGCGGCGGGTGCGCCGCGCCGGGCCGGCCGGTCGAGGTGGTCGACACGACCGGCGCCGGCGACAGCTTCAACGCCGGGTTCCTGGCCGGGCGGCTCGCGGGCCTGCCGGTCGCCGAGGCGCTGCGGTGGGCGACGGCCGCCGGTTCCCTCAGCACCCGGGCGGCCGGCGGCACCGCCGCCCAGGCCACCCGCGACGAGCTCCTCCCGGCCCTTCGGCACTGAATGCACCCGGGGGTTATCTGCTATGTGGCAGATAGCTGTGCGGCAATGAGAATGGTCGCCGCCGCCCGGACGGATTCCTTGATCGTCGAATAACCGCAGCTCACATTCCTGATCATTTCCGTGACGAATGCCGGGCCCCCGATCCGGCCGGGCTATACCTCGAGAGTTTGACTGACTGGCGGGGCACGATCCGCCTTTTCTATCAGCTACAACGCAGACAGAGGCTACCGATCAAGGATCGGCTGGCTACATACTGTTGCCAACGAGAGGTTCGACCCGCGAACGAAAAGACGGCACCCAGCTCGCAACTGGGCGCCGCCTGGTCCTACCTCCTGGAGGGGACTTCACTCGCATTCATCCTCACGCAGAGCCCCTCCTCCTGCAAGCCCTGAAGGGGGTGGGGTTGCCGTGGCCGTCTTCTATCGTGGCCGGGTCTTCTATCGCGGCCGTCGAGCGTTGATCACGCAGCACACATTCGAGGCGACGTATGTCGGCCGGCTGCGGTACGCGCTCAAGGATGTGGCGGAGGTGCACATCGTCCGGCACGATCACGAGGCCGGCGCGGGCGAGCGGGTCCTCGGCCTGTCCGCTCTGATCGCGGCGTTCCTGGTCGTGCCGATCGTGGGTCCCGAGTCGAGGCTCATCGCCGGGTTGGCGATCGCCGTCCTCCTGATCGGGTCGGCGACGACCACGCGCCGGCGATTACCGGTGCGGTGGCAGTTGGCGGCCACCTACGGCGGCCGGCCCGTCACGCTATTCGAATCGAGGGATCAGACCGAGTTCGATCAGGTCTGCCGCGGCCTGCAACGTGCCCTCGAACATCGGAGCGATCTCTCCTAGCAATGGCGTGGGAATCCGCCTGCCCGGCGGATATCCCACGCCATTACCGGCACCTATAACGTTTGGAAGCCGCCCCTGGAGATCTCGTCGATGAAATGCGCCCATGCGACACGATCGAAGCTGAGGTGCGGCAGGCTGATGTCCTTGGAGTCCCGCATCAGGATGCGGTCACCGTCCACGGCGATCTCGACGCAGCCGGTATCGGCACAGAATGTGCTTCGACGCCACGACTTTGTGTCGTCAACTGTTTCTGACAAGGATCCTTACCCTCTCATACGCGGGAAAGCCGCGACGGAACCGGCGGCCGTCGCGGCGTCATCTTTGACCGACCGCCGGTTGGCGATCTAGCCGTACTCGGAACCCCAGCGCTGCGTGGTTGATGAGTCGCAGCGAGGCCTCCTCGGGAAGCGATAGCTTCCAGAGGCTTTCGAACGCCTCCCGGTACGGACGAATCTCTTCCGCGTCGTGGTCGATGCGGTCTGTGGTGATGCGCTCGCGATAGAGGACGGTGTCGTCCGCGTCCTCGTCGCTGAGGCTCATCAACTGGAAGTTGCCGAACGTGCCGATGATCGCGCCCTTGCTCGCGTCGAAGGGCACGATCCGGACGAAGATGCGCGGGTGAACGGCCAATGCGGCGAGGTCTTCCAGCTGCTCCGCCATCATCAGGTCACCGCCGACGGTGCGCCTGACGACGCTCTCGTCAATCACCAGGTGGTACTGAGGACCGTCCGCGCGCTCGAGGACGTCCTTGCGGCGGCGCAGCCGAACCTCCAGGCGGACCCGGCGCTCCTCCGCATCGAGGTGGCCGAGGGCCTCCCCGATGATGTGTTCGGCCAGCGCCGCGGTCTGCACGATGCCGGGAAGCAGATGCGACTGATAGGCGCGGATCTGGGTCGCCACGACCTCGAACTGCAGCAACCGCCGGAGTCCGGGCGGGAGGTACTTGCGGTGCTCGGGCGGGGTCGCCCAGCGTTCGCGCCGGGCGAGGCCGGCGTCCGCCGCGAGGGCGGCCACGGTGTCCGCCGCGGTGACGCCGTACAGGGCCAGCAGTGCCCGAATGTCCGTTTCTGACACTGCTACTTCGCCGGTCTCGATCCGCTGAACCTTGGACAGCGACCAAGTGAGGCGCTGGGCGACATCGGTTTGGGTCAGATCGGTTTTCCGCCTCGCCCGCCGCAGTCCGCTCCGGACCCGCTCCCTCGCGACGGCGGGGGTGTCGCCGTCGCGCGAAATAGTCATGTCCTCACGCCCGTCGTGCTCGTCGCCGTTGGCGGTGGCTGGAACGCGACCGCTGACACCTGCGTCTGCGGCGCACATGAGACACCTCGACGGGCAACGGCTACGTTGCTATCTGCAACATAGCACCTACTCCTACACCATGCGGCGCCGACGCGCACCGTCCTGTCGCCAATGGTCGCAGGAGTTTTATCCGTGATCCGAACAACGGCTGAAACTCAGAAGGGTTACGCCCTTCGCACCTCATCCCTTCAGGCCGGTGAAGGTCATGGTCGCGATGAAGCGCTTCTGGGCCACCAGGAACGCACATATCAGGGGCATCGTGGCGATCACGTTGCCGGCCATCAGCTGCGACCATTCCGTGCGCCGGGTGCCCTGGAAGCTCGCCAGCCCGACCTGCAGGGTGAACCTGCTGTCGTCGCTGATCGCCACCAGCGGCCAGAGCAGGTCGTTCCAGCTCGACAGCAGCGTGAAGACGGCCAGCGTCGCCAGCGCGGGCCGGGCCAGCGGCAGCACCACGCTCACGAACGTGCGCAGCGTGCCGCAGCCGTCGAGGCGGGCCGCCTCCTCGAGCTCGACCGGCAGCGCCAGGAAGAACTGTCGCATCAGGAAGATGCCGAACGCGGAGGCGAGCCACGGCACGAACGCCGCGGCCAGGGTGTCGACGATGCCGGCCCGGGCGAACATCAGGTAGGTGGGGATCATCAGCAGCTGGATGGGGATCATCACCGTGGCGACGACCGCGAGGAACGCCAGGCCGCGGCCGACGAACCTGAGCCGGGCGAAGCCGTAGCCGGCCAGCGAGCACAGGACCAGGTGCGCGGCCACCGCGATCGCCGACACCAGCACGGTGTTGCCGAACCAGCGGACGATGTGCGATTCGGAGAGCAGCGCGGTGTAGCCGTCGAGGTGCAGGCCGGACGGGATGAACTTGGGCGGGAATTGGTTGATCTCGCTCCTGGTCATGAACGACGTCAGGACCATCTGCACCAGCGGCAGCACGAAGATCAGCGACAGCGGCATGAGCAGCAGGTGCCAGGGGCTGAACGGCAACCGGCGCATCAGAAGGCCTCCGATCCTCGGCGGCGGCTGTACCAGATGACGCCGATGGTCAGCAGCATCGTCACCGCGAACAGCAGGTACGCGACGGCGGCGCCGTACCCCAGCCGCTGGGTCTGGAAGGCCAGCTCGTAGATGTAGTAGACGACGGTCTGCGTGCTGTTCATCGGGCCGCCGCGGGTGGTCGTGTAGATCAGGTCGAACAGCTGCATCGCGATGATGGTCTGCCAGATCGCGGTGAAGACGGTGACCGGGCGCAGCTCGGGCAGGATGATGTGGCGGAACACCCGCCACTTGCCGGCGCCGTCGACGGTCGCGGCCTCGACCAGGTCCTGCGGGATGTCCTGCAGGGCCGCGAGGTAGATGACGGTCGTGAAGCCCACCTCGCCCCAGAGCGCGATGACGCAGATGACCAGCAGGGCCTGGCTCGGGCTCTCCAGGAACTGCTGCGCGGGCAGCCCGAGCCGGCGCAGCACCTCGTTCGCGGCGCCGAACTGCGGGTTGAAGACGTAGCTCGCGAGGATGCCGGTCGCGGCGGCCGACGCCACGTACGGCACGAAGATGCAGGTGCGGTAGAAGCCGATCAGGCGGATCTTCTGGTTCAGCGCCACCGCGATGAGCATGCCCAGCAGGATCGACGCGGGCACGAACAGCACGGTCAGCACCAGCGTGTGCTGCGCCGCCGCCATCGCGTCCGGGTCCTGCGCGATCCGCTGGTAGTTACGCCAGCCGACGTCGGTGGCCGGCGCGATGCCGTTCCATTTGGTGCGGGAGATGAAGAACGCCCAGACCGCCGGGAAGAGCGAGAGGCCGACCACGATCAGCGTCGCCGGACCGGCGAAGCCCCAGCCGGTGAGGTTGCGCCGGACCGCGCGGCCGCGCCGGCCGCCGGCCCGGATCGCGACGTCCGGGCGGGTACGGGGCGTCGCCGCGAACGTGAGCGCCATCAGTCCTCCAGGACGGCGGCCGACTTGCGGGCCGCCTCGTCGAGGGCCTCCTTCGGTGTCGCCGCGCCCTGCAGCACCTTGGCGATGGCGTCGCCGACGTTGCGCGACATCGCCTCGTAGCCGGCCATGGTCGGCCTGGCCTGCTTGGCGTTGGCCAGGTTGTCGAAGAACTTCTGACCGCCCGGGTACTCCTTGGCGTACGCGGCGAACTCGGGGGTGTTCTGCTCGACGGAGCGCAGCGGCAGGTTGCCGACCGCGAGGTTCCACTTGGCGTCGACCTCGGCGCTGGTCAGCCACTTGACGAAGGCCCGCGAGGCGCCGGCCCGGTTGGCGTCGTCGTGGTCGAAGAGCACCCACAGGTCCGGCCCGGAGACGGTCTGGTGGTCGCCGTTGACGCCGGGCAGGGCGGCCACGCCGTAGTCGAGCTTCGCGTCCTTGATGTCGAGCAGCGCCCACGGGCCGGAGAGCAGCATCCCGACGTGGCCGCCGTAGAACAGCGGGCCGTACTTTTCGTCGGTCTGGTCCAGGTACATGGACTTGTCGTCGACGGCCATCGCGCGCAGCGTCTCGAGCGCCGCGACGCCGGCCTCGGAGTTGAACGCCGGCTTGGTGCCGTCGAGGATGCTGCCGCCGTTCTGCCAGAGCAGCGGCCACAGGTGCCAGGTGGTGTCCTCGTTGCCGGAGACCGAGTACGCGGTCCCGTACGTGTTGGTCGAGGCGTCGGTGAGCCGGCGGGCCGCCGACCGGAAGTCCGCCCAGGACCACTCGTCGCTCGGGTACTCCAGGCCCGCGGCGTCGAACAGCTTCTTGTTGTAGATCAGCGCCAGGTTGTCGACCAGGGCCGGAATCCCGATCACCTTGCCGTCGACGGTCGCGACCGCGCGGGCGGCGGCCGGCATCTCGGTCCAGGCGAACGACGGATCCGCCACGAACGCGGTGAGATCCTGGGTCCGGCCGCTGGCGCCGAGGTCGCCGGCCCAGTTGCCGTACGCGTACGAGATGTCGGGGTAGCTGCCGCCGGTGAAGCCGGCGGAGAGCTTGGTCAGCAGGTCCTCCGTGGTCGGCGCCCCCGGCGAGGTTTTGATCGTCACGTTGGGGTGCGCGGCGTGGTAGTCGGCCGCGAGCCGCTCGGCGACCTGCTCGGCCTCCGAGGTCTGGCCGGTCCACCAGGTCAGCTCGACGGCGGCGGCGGGGTCGTAGCCGGCGGCGGCGTCCTTCCCGTCGTCGCTCGGCCCGCCGGTGCAGGCGGCCAGGAACAGCATTGCCGCGCTTGCCGCGGCCAGCAGCCGGATCGGCCGGCCGCGCAGGTAGGTGGTCATGCTTTGGCCTCTCGTCGGGTGTCGCGGTTGCCGATCAGGCTGCGTCGGTGAGAACGACTGAGCGGGTCAGTAGGCGGGGGCGGTCGGGGTCGAGGCCGCGGTAGGCGGCCAGGGCGAGCGCGAAGCGCTGGGCGAGGATCAGCTGGGCGAGCGGGTCGCGATCGTCGCGGTAGACGGTGGCGCCGGCCGAGCGGCCGGTCCGGTCCAGCCCGATCGGCACGGCGCCGAAGGAGAAGACCAGGCTGCGCGGGCCGGCGACGGCGACCGGCCCGTGCCGGAAGTCCATCGCCGGGTACGACTCCGTGTGGGCCTGCGCCGCCTCGCGGGCCTTGAGCGCCGCCTCGTGTGCGAGCCCCACGGTCCAGCCGGTGCCGAGGAAGACCAGGTGGTCGATCGTCGCCGGGTCGGCGGGCAGCGGCGCGGCCAGCGCGGCCCGCCCGTCCGCGACCAGGTGGCCGAGGTCGGCGCCGAACGCGGCCCGGGCCAGCGCCAGGACCGTGGTCGGGAAGCGGGTCTGCACCACGCTGCGCTCGTCGGCGAAGTCGAGCAGCAGCCGGCTCTCGGAGAGCGTGTCGACCGGCATCCCGGCGACCGCGGTGACGGCCACCCGGTGGGTGCCCGGCGGCACCTGCCGCAGCGCGTCGAGCACCTCGGTGGAGGTGCCGGACCGGGTGATCGCCACGACCCGGTCGTAGTGGCGGCGCGGCACGTATTCGGAGGCACAGACCGCGTCGGTCTCGCCGAGGCCCGCCTCCTCCCGCAACTCGGCGATGCTCTGTGCCACGAACCACGAGGTGCCGCAGCCCAGGACCAGCATCCGTGCCCCCGGTGCGGCGAGTTCGCGGCGGGCCTCGGCGGTCAGCGCGAGACCGCGCTCCCAGACGGCGGGCTGGCTGGCGATTTCCTCCGACGTGTCGTTCATGTTCGTGGATTATGCTCGTTTGTTTTCGCTTCACAAGACTTCATGTCCAAACGAGCAATCCACAATGCACGCTTCTAGCGGAGCGCCTCGGGGATGAGCTCGCCGTGCGCGGCGGTCAGCTCGTCGCACAGCTCCCAGATGCGATCGAGGCTCAGCGTCGCGGCGGTGTTCGGGTCGACCATCGCGGCCTGCCGCACCATCCGCCGGTCGCCGGTCACCGCCGCCCGCACGGTCAGCTCGCCGACGTTGACGAACCCGCGGTTCAGCGCGGCGCACTGCGCCGGCAGCGCGCCGACGCGCTCCGGGCGTACGCCGAGCGCGTCGACCACGCACGGCACCTCGACGGCGTAGCCCTCGGGAAGATTGCTGATCAGCCCCCGGTTGGCCACGTTGCCGTGCACGCGGCGCAGGGTTCCGGTGGTGATGCTGTGGATGACCTGCGGCGCGTACTCGGTGGCGTCGCGGCTGACGTCGAGCGGCTCGCCGGCCAGCATCGCGCGGCGGGTCTCGTGGTACTCGTCCACGTTGTCCGCGCTGATCCGCAGGTAGTCGCCGACCGGGATGCGCAGCCGGGCGATCTCGGCGTCGTCGCGCAGGTACCAGGGCAGATACTCGCTCGAGTGCTCGCTGGTCTCGGTCGGGAAGTAGCCCAGCCGGCGGTACATGTCCATCCGGACCCGGCGGCGCAGCTCCGGCTCCCGCTCCAGCAGCTCGTCCAGCCGCGGATAGAGGCTCTCGCCGCGGTGCTCGAGGCGCAGCAGCCAAGCCTGGTGGTTGACCCCGGCCCCGGTGTAGTCCACCTCGGAGTGCGGCACGCCGAGCAGCTCGCTCAGGTCGCGCACGGTCCAGTAGACGGAGTGGCACAGGCCGACGGCCTTGAGCTCCGGCGCGATCGCCGCGAGGTAGGCGACGTTCATCGCCATCGGGTTGGTGTAGTTGAGCAGCCACGCCTGCGGGCACAGCTCGCGCATGTCGGCCGCGATGCCGGCCAGCACCGGGAACGTGCGCAGCGCGCGGAAGATGCCGCCGACGCCGAGGGTGTCCCCGATCGTCTGGCGCAGGCCGTACTTCGCGGGGATCTCGAAGTCCCGGACCGTCGCGGCGTGCATGCCGACCTGGATGGCGTTGATGACGAAGTCGGCGCCGTCGAGGACCACCCGCCGGTCCAGGCTGGTGGTGATCACCGGCCGGGCCCCGAGCTGCTGCGCGGTGCGCCGGGCGATCGCCTCGGCGGTCTCGAGCCGCTCGGGGTCGATGTCGTGCAGGGCGAGCGTCACGCCGCGCAGCTCGTCGAACGTCAGGAGGTCGGCGAGCAGCTCACGGGTGAAGACGACGCTGCCCGCGCCGAGAAAGGCGATCGTGGTCATGGCGGGATTGTTCGTCGACGTGTACGAATCGCGCAAGGAAATCTGGCGTTTCGCTTGGAAACGAACTATGGTGACTGCGCGTTTGCTCAAGTTGTCGCCGTCAACCGACGTTTCCGATGAGGACCGATGCCCCAGAGTTCCCTGCGCCGCGCCGACCGGGTGTCGGCCATCCTGGAGCGCGTGGCCAGTCACGGCTCGGTGGACGCCGGGCACCTCGCCGGCGAGTTCCGGGTCTCCTCCGCCACCATCCGCCGCGACCTGCAGGTCCTCGAGGACCAGAAGCTGCTGTCGCGCACGCACGGCGGCGCCGTCGCGGTCGACGTCGCGTACGAGTTGCCGGTGCGATACCGCGTCGGGCAGCACCGCGAGGAGAAGGCCCTGGTCGCGCAGAAGGTGGCCGCGCTGCTGCCGAAGGGCCCGCTGACCCTGGGCCTGACCGGCGGCACGACCACGCACCTGCTGGCCCGGCTGCTCGCGGAGCGCGTCGACCTGACGGTGGTGACCAACGCCCTCAACATCGCCGCCGAGCTGGCGCTGCGGCCCCGGCTCAAGCTGATCATGACCGGTGGGGTGTCCCGCACCCAGTCCTACGAGCTGGTCGGCCCGATCGCGGACCAGGCGCTCGCCGGGCTGAACATGTCGGTCGCGGTGGTCGGCGTGGACGGCATCAGCGCCCGCGGCGGCCTGACCACCCACGACGAGATCGAGGCGAACACCAACGCGACGATGATCCGCCGCGCGGACCGGGTGATCGTGGTGGCCGACGGCTCCAAGGTGGGGCGCGTCTGCCTGGCCAGCATCTGCGCGATCACCGACGTGGCGACCCTGGTGACGGACGCGAGCGCGGACCCGGCCGGGGTGGAGGCGATCCGCCGCTCCGGCACCGAGGTCATCGTGGCGTGACGGCCTCCTGCTCGCGCTCGACCTGCTGGTTCCACTCGCGCTTGGTGGACTGCCAGCCGTCCTCGTTCAGCCCGCGCCGCCAGTAGCCGGAGATCGACAGCTGGGACATCGGCAGGCCGAGCTCGACCCGCAGCAGGGCCCGCACGTCCTTCACGAAGGTCGCCTCGCCGTGCACGAACGCGTGCACCTCGCCGGCCGGGAAGTCCAGCGCGCGCACGGCCGGCACCAGCAGCTCACCGTGCGGCCGGGCGCCGCGGTGCAGCCAGGTGATCTCGGCGTCGGCGGCCGTCTCCAGCTTCTGCTCCTCCGCCGGGTCCTCGACCTCGATGAACGCCTTGACCAGCGCGCCGGCGGGCATGCGCTCGAGGGCGGCGGCGATCGCCGGCAGCGCGCTCTCGTCGCCGGCCAGCAGGTGCCAGCCGGCGTCCGGGTTCGGCGCGTAGCCGCCGCCCGGCCCCATGAAGCGGACCGGGTCGCCGGGCCGCGCGCCGGCGGCCCACGGCCCCGCGATGCCGGCGTCGCCGTGCACGACGAAGTCGATCCAGAGCTCCGGCACCTCGGGCAGCCAGCGGCGGACCGTGTACGTCCGCACGACCGGCTGCTGCTCGCGCGGCATCGTCTCGCGGATCACGGCCAGGTCGAACGGCTCCGGATAGCCGACGCCGGGCCGCGGAAAGTAGATCTTGACGTAGTGGTCGGTGAACTCCCCGCAGCTCACGTCGGCGAGACCGGCACCGCCGACCACGACCCGGACCATGTGCGGCGTGAGCTGCTCGACGCGGGTGACTTCCCCGATCCGGGCGGCCCGGACAGGCCTGTTCGTCATGAATCCACTTCCCTACTGGGTAGTCGTCCCGGTAAGGCTACCCTTATGAAACGGTCAGCAGGGCGAAGCACCCCCCGACCACCGGCCGGGCCTGGAAGCCCTGCTGACGATTGGTGACGACGTCATACCAATCCGTGAGCGGGACGCGCTGGGCGGTCGTGTCCGCGAAGGCGTAGAGGCCACCGATCAGCAGGTCGCGGACCTCCCGGTGATCTTTCAGCCAGGCGGCGGTCCACATCTCCCAGTCCGCCTTCGTGTACGTGTGCCGGATGTCGAGCGGCACCCCTTCCGTGGCGG
This sequence comes from Actinoplanes sp. NPDC026623, assembly GCF_040638275.1. Lineage (NCBI taxonomy): Bacteria > Bacillati > Actinomycetota > Actinomycetes > Micromonosporales > Micromonosporaceae > Actinoplanes > Actinoplanes sp. NPDC026623. Next base: position 34,696 of record NZ_JBEZXZ010000052.1, read on the forward strand.
CCCGCCGCAGATACCAGGCCGCCTCGGTGCGGGCCACCGACGCCGGCACCAGGCCGAGGCCGAGAAGCTCGTCGGCGTAGCCGTTGTACTTCAGGCTCCAGGTGCCGTCCAGGTCGTACGCGAGCTTGAGGTGTTCGCCGGACGGGTCGGTGGCCAGCGCCTGCCACCGCGCGATGTACTCGCGCGCGGTCGCCAGGTAGGTGGTGGTGCGGCCGGCGTACCCGGCGATCAGGCTCATCGCGCCGATGCCGACGATGCCCTTGAGCGCCAGGTTGACGCTGTGCGCGATGAAGCCGGTGAAGTCGTCGGTCTGGTTCTGCAGGTCCGGGTCCAGGGCGTTGGCGACCAGGTAGTCGGCCCACTGCGCAAGGATCGGGTAGTGCGCGCCGACGAACGCCGTGCGCTGCGCCGCGGGGATCCGCTCCAGGTACGCGGCGACCATGATCAGCATGTTGGCCGACTCCTCGACCGGCATGTCCTCCTCGCCGGTGCCGCCGAGGTGCCCGGTCGCGTTCGGATAGCTCGCGCCCAGGTCGTGCGGGGCGAACTCCTTCGGGTACGCGTGGTTCTCGACGTAGTCCAGCAGCGGCGCGAGCAGCAGCCCGAGGTACCCGGGGTCGGCGTAGAGGAAGACCGGCATGCTCGGGTACATCACGTCGACGGTCTGCATGTTGCCGTTGCTGGAGATCTCCTTGAGGAACGCCCACGGCTTGCCGCCGCGGCTGACCAGTTCCGTCGCCGCGTACGCCTGCCGGAAGGCCAGCGCGCACAGCGCCGCGTACTCGGCGCCGCCGGCCCGGGTCGCGTCCGCCTCGATCTTCGCGTCCAGCCGCGCGCCGCGCCGGTCCGCGGCGGCGAAGTCGGCGTGGAACGCGCCGACCATGGCCGGCCAGTCCGGCCAGTAGCTCTTCCACAGCGGCGGCAGGTGCTCGCCGAGGTAGCTGACCGCGGGCTCGCGGATCAGCCCGATGCTGATCACGAACGGCGCGGACCGGGCGGCGCCGACGGTGCCGAGGTCCTGGCCGAACGCGAAGACCGGGTACCGGTCGTCGATCGGGCGCGGCTTGTCGCCGTCGACGGTGTTCAGCAGCGTGCCGTGCGCCGCGCCTCGGGCCCGCACGTCGCCGTCGGGACCGATCTGCCAGGTCAACCCGGCGCGCTGCGGGCTGGACAGGACCACGGTCCCCCACTGCGCGGCGTCGGCGGTCTCGCCCAGCACCCGCGGCTCGCTCTGCGCGAAGCTGAGGCTGACCACGCCGGCCGCGGTGGACTGCTCCCAGGTGATCGGCCGCCGGGAATCGCCGGACGCCCACTCGCCGGAGACGTCGAAGTAGACCGCGACCCGGTGATCGGCGCCGTCGACGCTGCGCGCGGTCACCGAGACGTAGCTGAGCGGCTGCGACTGCCGCCGCAGGTCGCCGGGCGTCACCGGGGACAGGAACGTCACGGTCAGCTCGACGCCGGCCTGCCGCAGCACGAATTCGGACCTGGTAGCCGTCGCGGTCAGCCCGGTCTGCCGCATGGTCGCGAACGGGTGCGGGGTCGGCGAGCCCGGCGAGCCGAGGAACAGGTACGGCGTGCCGTCGATGGTGGCGAGGCCGGTCATCGCGGTGACCCGGCCGGTCCAGAAGGTGGGCCAGCTGCCGGGCAGGTTGTCGGCGGCGAGCCAGGTGCTCAGGTAGGGCGACCGGACCGCCAGGGGCACGGCCGGCGGCCGGAACGGCGCCCGCGCCCGGTCCCGCGCGTGGGCGGCCCCCGTCGGGCCCGCGGCCGGGAGCAGGGAACCGGCACCGGCCGCGGCGCCGAGCTGCAGCAGACGGCGCCGGCCCACGTGCTTGTCACCCATCATGCGAACCCCCAGGTTTCGGCACCTTTGCGAACATAAATCAACGAAATCAACCTAGACTCAACACCATCCGCTCGCCAGGGACGAGCGTCGATGTATGCCCAAACGGGCACATCGGGTATGACCCGAACGCGGCACCGGGAGTCGTGGCATGGTGTCCGGATAGGAGGGTTCAATGACCGTGGACCGCACGTTCGTCATCGCCGGCGCCGGACTCGCCGGTGCCAAGGCCGCCGAGACCCTGCGCGCCGAGGGCTTCACCGGTCGGATCGCGCTGATCGGCACCGAGGACGAGCCGCCGTACGAACGGCCGCCGCTGTCCAAGGGGCTGCTGCTCGGCACGGCCGAACGCGCCGACGCCTACGTGCACCACTCCGACTGGTATGCCGAGAACGAGGTGGAGCTGCGTACCGGCACCACCGTCGCCGCCATCGACGCCGACAAGCAGCGGGTGCGACTGACCGACGGCGGCGACCTCGGCTACGACAAGCTGCTGCTCACGACCGGCGCCTCGCCGCGGCCCCTCGCCGTGCCGGGCGTGGGGCTGGGCCAGGTGTTCTCCCTGCGTACGCTCGCGGACTCGGACCGGATCTCCGCCGCCGTGCGGGCGGGAACCCGGCTGGTGGTCGTGGGATCCGGCTGGATCGGCCTCGAGGTGGCCGCGGCCGCCCGCGGCCGCGGCGCCACGGTCACCGTGGTGACGCCCGACGCGCTGCCGCTGCGCAACGTCCTCGGCGACCGCATGGCGGAGGTGTTCGCCCGGCTGCACCGCGAGCAGGGCGTCGACTTCCGCTTCGGCACCCAGGTCCGGGAGCTGCGCGGCGACACCGACGTGTCCGAGGTCGTGCTGACCGACGGCACGGTCGTCCCCGCGGACGCCGTGCTGGTGGCGATCGGCGTCACGCCGAACACCGGCCTCGCCGACCAGGCCCGGCTGCCGGTCGACAACGGCGTGCTGGTCGACCGGCGGCTGTGCACCGCCGACCCGGACATCTTCGCCGCCGGGGACGTGGCCAACATCGACCATCCGCTGCTGGGCACCCGGATCCGGGTCGAGCACTGGGACACGGCGCTGAACACCGGCCCGGTCGCGGCCCGCGCGATGCTCGGCCAGGACGTGCGGTGGGACCACCTGCCGTACTTCTTCACCGACCAGTACGACCTGGGCATGGAGTACGCCGGCTGGGTGCCGCCCGGCGCCGCGGCCGAGGTGGTCGTGCGCGGCGACGAGCAGGGGCGCGAGTTCATCGCGTTCTGGACCGTCGGCGGCCGGGTCGCGGCCGGCATGAACGTCAACGTGTGGGATGTTGCCGGTCAGATCCAGGATCTGGTCCGGGCGGGCCTGCGGGGCGAGAGCGCCGACCCGGCCCGGCTGGCCGACCCGGACGTTCCACTGTCGGAGGTGTTGCAATGAGCGAGGCGTTGACCCGGCTGCTGCGCTGGGAGGAGTCCGGAGCGACCTGGCGGGTCCTCGTGCGCACCCCTGACGCGGTCGAGTTGTCCCTGCTCACCTGCGACGCGGGCGAGGAGGTCGACCGGCTGCTCACCGCCGACCCGGCCGTCCTCGAGCACATCGGCGACCGCAGCCGCTCCGAGCAGTAACGCGGCTACGGCGCGGGCGCCGACGCCGTGACCTCCACGATCAGGTGCTTGGTCAGGGGCTGGTCGCTCTGCGAGCTGTTGTCGCTCAGCGCGCACAGCACGTTCAGCTCCGGCATGTATCCGGTGACGCTGCCCCGCGGGGTGTCGTAGCCGATCACCCGGTAGCCCCAGACCGTCCGGGTGCCGCCGTCGCGGGCGTGACTGGTGATGTCGATCAGGTCGAACTCCCGCAGCCCGCGCTCCGCCATGTCCTCGGGGTTCATGAAGAGCAGCGTGCGCAGGTTCTTGACGCCGCGGTAGCGGTCGTTGTCGGAGTAGATGGTGGTGTTCCACTGGTCGTGGGAGCGGACCGTGGACAGCATCAGCCGTCCCTCCGGCGGCACCACGTCCGGCATCGGCGACGGGTGGAACTCCGCCTTGCCCGACGGCGTGAGCCAGACCCGTTCGCGGGCCGGCTGGGCCAGCCGGAAGCCGAGCGGCTCCCGGGCCCGGCGGTTGAAGTCCTCGAAGCCGGTCAGCGCCCGGGCCATCACGTCGCGGATCCGGTCGTAGTCCTCGGCGTACAGCTCCCAGGGCGTCGCCGACCCGGGCAGGGTAGCCCGGGCCATGCCGCACAGGATCGCGCACTCGGAGCGCAGCTGCGGCGAGGCGGGCTTGCGCTTGCCGTACGACAGGTGCACGTAGCTCATCGAGTCCTCGACCGTGATGCCCTGCTCGCCGGTCGCCCGCACGTCCTTCTCCGTGCGGCCCAGGCACGGCAGGATCAGCGCGCGCCGCCCGTGCACCAGGTGGCTGCGGTTGAGCTTGGTGCTCACCTGCACGGTCAGATCGGTGTTGCGCAGGGCCGCGAAGGTGGCCGCGGTGTCCGGCGCCGCCAGGGCGAAGTTGCCGCCGAGGCTGACGAAGACCTTCACCGCGCCGGTCGCCATCGCCTCGATCGTGGCGACCGTGCCGAGCCCGTGCTCGCGCGGCGACCGGATGCCGGTGGCCGCGTCGTGCTTGGCCAGCCACTCCTCGGTCGGGTGGTGGTTGACGCCGCAGGTCCGGTTGCCCTGCACGTTGCTGTGCCCGCGGATCGGCGACGGCCCGGCGCCGGGGCGCCCGATGTTGCCGCGCAGCAGGAGCAGGTTGATGATCTCGCGCATCGTGTCGACGCTGTGCTCCTGCTGGGTCAGGCCCAGGCACCAGGCGATGATCGTGCGCTGCGACGCGATGTAGCGGCCGGCCAGGTCCCGGATGATCTCCTCGGCGACCCCGGACTGGTGCACGATCTCGTCCCACCCGGTGCCGTCGACCACCTTGCGGTAGGCGTCGTAGGCGTCGGTGTGCGCCTCGATGAACTCCTGGTCGACGGCGTCCTGCTCCAGCACCACCTTGGCCAGCCCGCGCAGCAGGGCCAGGTCACCGCCGATACGCGGCCGGACGTTCATGGTGCCGGTCCTGGTGGCCCGGAAGGTGCCCATCGAGACGAAGTCGTGCGGCACGATGGTGCGCTTGCTCGCCGCCTCGATCAGCGGGTTGACGTGCACGATCTCGGCGCCGCGCCGGGACGCCTCGGCCAGCGAGGTGAGCATCCGGGGCGCGTTCGAGGCGGCGTTGACCGCCATCAGGATCAGCAGGTCCGCCGACTCCCAGTCGTCGAGGTCGCAGGTGCCCTTGCCGGTGCCGATCGCCGCAGTCAGCGCCCGGCCGCTCGCCTCGTGGCACATGTTGGAGCAGTCCGGCATGTTGTTGGTGCCGAACTCGCGAACCCACAACTGATAGAGGAACGTGGCCTCGTTGCTGAGCCGCCCGGAGGTGTAGAAGGCCGCCTCGTGCGGGCCGGCCAGGCCGCGCAGCGCGTCGCCGACCAGGGCGTAGGCATCGTCCCAGGAGATCGGCACGTACCGGTCGGTCTCCGGGTCGTAGCTCAGCGGCTCGGTGATCCGGCCCTGGTTCTCCAGGTCGAAGTCGTTCCACGCGTTGAGCTCGGTGACGGTGTGCTCGGCGAAGAACTCGCCGCTGACCTTCTTGTGGGTCATCTCCCACGTCACGTGCTTGATGCCGTTCTCGCAGACGTCCAGGTGCAGGCCGTTGCGGTCGTCCGGCCAGGCGCAGCCGGGGCAGTCGAAACCGTCCTTCTTGCCGCTGAGCTTCAGCTGGTTCATCTTGAGGATCGCGTGCGGGGCGGCGAGGGGCTCGCGGGCGGCGGCGATGATACGGCCGACGCTGCGGGTGGCACCCCAGCCGGCCGACGGGTGGTCGTCGTCGCGCCGGGAGAAGGCCCCGCCGCGGTTGGGGCCGCGCCCGGTCGCCGGCGTCCCCGGCGAACCCTGACCCTGCCGGTCTCCGTCGATCTCAGTCATGTCTTTCTCCCTCACCCGCTACCCGCCTGTCACCACGCTTGCACGCCGGTCGGCAGATCACCAACCTCAGGATGTTGGCGACGGAAACAGTGGTCATTGGCTCTTGTCTGCTGCGGATTCGGTGGAAAGATGTCTCCGCGAGGCGTGATATCTCTGCGGGAGGCCGGATGACCACCAAGCGGGTGCTGACCAACTTCATCGGCGGGACCGCCGCCCCACCGGTCGAGGGCCGATACGAGGATCTCATCGACCCGTCGACCGGCGAGGTGTTCGCCTCGGCGCCGGTCTCCGGGCCGGCCGACGTCGACCGGGCGATGGAGGCGGCCGCGTCCGCGTTCGGCAAGTGGCGGGACACGACCCCCGCCGAGCGCCAGCGCGCCCTGCTGCGCTTCGCCGACGCCGTCGAGGCCCGCGCCGACGACCTCGTCGCCGCCGAGTCGCAGAACACCGGCAAGCCGCTCGGGCTCACCGCGAGCGAGGAGCTTCCGCCGGCGATCGACCAGATCCGGTTCTTCGCGGGCGCGGCGCGGCTGCTCGAGGGCCGCTCCGCCGGCGAATATCTGACCGGCTACACCAGCTACGTGCGGCGCGAGCCGGTCGGCGTGTGCGCGCAGGTCACGCCCTGGAACTATCCGCTGATGATGGCGGTGTGGAAGCTGGCACCCGCGCTGGCGGCCGGCAACTCGGTGGTGCTCAAGCCCTCCGACACCACGCCGGTCACCACGATCATGCTGGCCGAGATCGCCGCCGAGTTCCTGCCGCCCGGCGTACTCAACGTCGTGGCCGGCGACCGCGACACCGGCCGGGCGCTGGTGTCGCACCGGACCCCGGCGATGGTGTCCATCACGGGCTCGGTGCGTGCCGGCATGGAGGTCGCCTCCACGGCCGCCGCCGACCTCAAGCGCACCCACCTCGAGCTGGGCGGCAAGGCCCCGGTGGTGATCTTCGACGACGCCGACGTCGAGGCGGCGGCCGCCGCGATCGCCGAGGCCGGCTACTTCAACGCCGGGCAGGACTGCACCGCCGCCACCCGGGTACTGGCCGCGCCGGGCGTCTACACCGACTTCGTCGCGGCGCTGGCCGAGCAGGCCCGCGGCACCCGGACGGGCCCGCCGAGCGACGAGGACGTGCTCTACGGCCCGCTGAACAACGCCCGGCAACTGGAACGCGTCGGCGGCTTCATCGACCGGCTGCCCGACCACGCCGGCCTCGAGGCGGGCGGCGCCCGGGTCGGCGAGCGGGGCTACTTCTACTCGCCCACCGTCGTGTCCGGGCTGCGGCAGAGCGACGAGATCGTCCAGGACGAGGTGTTCGGCCCGGTCATCACCGTCCAGCGGTTCACCGACGAGGACGAGGCGGTGCGCTGGGCCAACGGCGTCGAATACGGCCTGGCCTCCTCGGTCTGGACCGCCGACCACGGCCGTGCGATGCGGATGACCCGGCGGCTCGACTTCGGCTGCGTCTGGGTCAACTGCCACATCCCCCTGGTGGCGGAGATGCCGCACGGCGGGTTCAAGCACTCCGGGCACGGCAAGGACCTCTCCGTGTACGGCCTGGAGGACTACACCCGCATCAAGCACGTCATGCACAGTCTCGGCGGCTGACGATGACCTCCGAGGAGCTGCACAAGCGCCGCGGTGCCGCCGTCGCCCGCGGGGTCACCTCGATGATCCCGTCCTACGTGGACCGCGCGGCGGGCGGCAGCCTGCACGACGTCGACGGCCGGGAGTGGATCGACTTCGGCTCCGGCATCGCGGTGACCAGCGTCGGCAACTCGGCGCCGCGGGTGGTGGCCGCCGTCCGCGAGCAGGTCGAGCGGTTCACCCACACCTGCTTCATGGTCGCGCCCTACGAGTCCTACATCGCCGTCTGCGAGCAGCTCGCCGCGCTGACCCCGGGCACCTTCGACAAGCGGGCGGCGCTGTTCAACTCCGGCGCCGAGGCGGTGGAGAACGCGGTCAAGATCGCCCGGCACGCGACCGGGCGGCAGGCCGTGGTGGTGTTCGACCACGCGTACCACGGGCGGACCAACCTGACGATGGCGCTGACCGCCAAGTCGATGCCCTACAAGCACCGGTTCGGCCCGTTCGCACCGGAGGTCTACCGGGCGCCGATGTCATACCCGCTGCGCGACGGCGGCCTGTCCGGCGCGCAGGCGGCGGCGCGGGCGATCGACGTGATCGAGAAGCAGGTCGGCGCCGCCAACGTGGCGGCGGTGCTGATCGAGCCGATACAGGGCGAGGGCGGCTTCGTGGTGCCGGCGCCCGGCTTCCTGCCGGCCCTCGCCGCCTGGGCGCGCGAGGCCGGCGCGGTGTTCGTCGCCGACGAGATCCAGACCGGCTTCTGCCGCACCGGCTCGTGGTTCGCCTGCGAGGACGAGGGCGTCGAGCCCGACCTGGTGACGACGGCCAAGGGCATGGCCGGCGGGCTGCCGCTGGCCGGGGTGGTCGGCCGCGCCGAGCTGATGGACGCGGTGCATCCCGGCGGGCTGGGCGGCACCTACGGCGGCAACCCGATCGCCTGCGCGGCGGCGCTCGCCGCCATCGAGACGATGCGCGAGCTCGACCTGAACGCGGCGGCGCGGCGGATCGAGGCGTGGTTCCGGCCCCGGCTCACCGCGCTCGCGGCCGGCGATCCCGGCATCGGCGAGGTGCGCGGCCGGGGCGCGATGCTGGCGATCGAGCTGGTCAAGCCCGGCTCGGTCGACCCGGACCCGCTGCGCACCGCGGCGGTCGCCCGGGCCTGCCACGGCGCGGGGCTGCTGGTGCTCACCTGCGGCACCTACGCCAACGTGCTGCGCTTCCTGCCCCCGCTGGTCATCTCCGCCGACGAGGTGACCCGGGGCCTCGACATCCTCGCCCGGTCACTGCTCGCGCATCAGCCAGGGTGAGCCGTATTCCACCAGCTTGTCGAGGAAGGGCACGGCGTCGAAGGCCTCCGGGCCCAGGACGCCGGCGCCCCGCCACGATCCGGTGGCGAGCAGTTCGAGCGCGATGACCGGGTTGACGGCCGTCTGCCACACGACGGCCTGCGACCCGTACTCCCGCATGGACCATTCGTTGTCGACGACGTGGTAGAGGTACACGGTCAGCGGATCGCCGTCGCGGTCCGCGCCGGTGACCAGCGTGCCCGCGCAGGTGCTGCCGGTCATCCGGTGCCCGAGCCCCGCCGGGTCGGGCAGGCAGGCCGCCACCACGTCGCGCGGCGACACCGAGACCCCGCCGACGCTGACCGGCGCCGTGCGGTCCAGCCCCAGCTTGTGCAGGGTCTTCAGGACGTCGATGAACTCCTTGCCCAGCCCGTACTTGAAGGTGACCCGCCGCGCGTCGACCCAGCGCGGGATGAGCAGCACCTCCTCGTGCTCGACGTGCACGCACTCGACCTCGCCGATGCCGCCGGGGAAGTCGAAGATCTCCGGCTCGCTCAGCGGCTCGGTGGTGAACCAGCCGCGGCCCGCCTCCCAGATCACCGGCGGGTTGAGGCACTCCTCGATCGTGGTCCACACCGAGAACGAGGGCGCGAAGTCGTAGCCCTCGACGACCAGGTTGCCGCCGTCGCGGATGCCGATCTCGTCGATGCGGGAGAAGAGGTGATCGGCGGCGTAGCGGGCGAAGACGTCGGACAGGCCCGGCTCCACCCCCATGCCGACCAGCGCGAGCCGGCCCGCGTCCAGCCACCGCCCGGCCGCGGCGAACTGCTCGTCGCCCAGCTTGACCCCGGTCAGCAGGTACGGCTGCTCGGCGTGCGGGTGGGACAGCGACATGGCCATGTCGAGGTAGTCGGCGCCGGCCGCGTACGCGCCGTCGAAGATCGGCATGACGAAGCGCGGGTCGACGGCGTTCAGCACGTGGGTGATGCCGTGCTCGCGGCAGAGGGCCGCCACCGCCGTCGCGGACGACGCGTCGAGCCGGGCGGCGGCGAAGCCCCGCGATTCCAGGCCGGCGACGGCCGCCTGCGCGCGGGCGAGGTCGCGGTCGGCGACGACGAAGCGCTCGTAGAAGTCGCGGCGGGCGGCGATGCCGGCGGCGGCGGCGCCCACGCCACCGGCACCTACGAGCAGTACACGCATGGCAACGCCCTTCCGCGTAACAAGCACCGAAAACGTGTTACGAGCACGGTAGCGCAACGGAAACGCTTGTCAATCGACCAAAAATCTGCGATAAACGAAGGTTCAAGGCCTCGTATCGCCAACCCCGGGAGACCGCGCCCCGCCGAGGAGGTCAACGCGACGGAATCACTGGATCAATCGGAACTCGCCAACGGATTCCGTTGCCAATCACCCGATCCCGGGCCAGAATCGCTGCGTGACGGACCTGGCCCTGGACGATGTCAACAAACAGATCATCGAGCACCTGCAGCGCGACGGACGGATGTCCTACGCCGGGCTCGCCAAGATCATCGGGTTGTCGGAGGCCGCCGTCCGGCAGCGCGTCCAACGCCTGCTGGACGGAGGCATGATGCAGATCGTCGCGGTCACCGACCCGCTGATGCTGGGCTTCGCCCGGCAGGCGATGGTCGGCGTCAAGGTGACAGGCGACCTGCGCCCGGTGGCCGACGCGCTCGCCCAGATACCGGAGGTCGACTACGTCGTCTACTGCGCCGGCGGCTACGACCTGCTCGTCGAGCTCGTCTGCACCGACGACGAGCACCTGCTGGCGCTGCTCAACGACTCCATCCGTTCGGTGCCGGGCGTCACCGGCACGGAGACCTTCATGTACCTCAAGCTCGCCAAGCAGACCTACGCGTGGGGGACCCGATGAACGAAGACCCGCGAGACGGCGACCTGGCCGCCTCCGCCCGCGACCACCTCTGGATGCACTTCACCCGCATGTCGTCCTACACCGGCGCCGGCGCGGCCGAGGTGCCGGTCATCGTGCGCGGCTCCGGCCCGTACGTGTGGGACCAGCAGGGCAGGCGCTACCTGGACGGGCTCTCCGGGCTGTTCGTGGTGCAGGCCGGGCACGGCCGCACCGAGCTTGCCGAGGCGGCGTCCAAGCAGGCCTCGGAGCTCGCGTACTTTCCGCTCTGGTCCTACGCGCACCCCACCGCGATCGAGCTCGCCGAGCGGCTCGCCGGGCTGACCCCCGGCGACCTGAACCGGGTCTTCTTCACCACCGGCGGTTCCGAGGCGGTGGAGAGCGCGTGGAAGCTGGCCCGCAGCTACTTCAAGCTGACCGGCAAGCCGATGAAGACCAAGGCGATCTCGCGGGCCATCGCCTACCACGGCACGACGATGGGCGCGCTGTCGCTCACCGGCCTGCCGCTGATCAAGCAGGAGTTCGAGCCGCTCGTGCCGGGCGCGCTGAAGGTGCCGAACACCAACTACTACCGGCGCCCCGACGAGTCGATGACCGAGGAGCAGTTCGGCATCTGGGCCGCGGACCGCATCGCCGAGGCCATCGAGTTCGAGGGGCCGGACACGGTCGCCTGCGTGTTCTTGGAGCCGGTGCAGAACGCCGGCGGCTGCTTCCCGCCGCCGCCCGGCTACTTCCAGCGGGTCCGCGAGATCTGCGACCGCTACGACGTGCTGCTCGTCTCCGACGAGGTGATCTGCGCGTTCGGCCGGCTCGGCGAGTACTTCGGCTCCACGGCCTACGGCTACACCCCCGACATCATCACCTGCGCCAAGGGCCTGACCTCCGGGTACGTGCCGCTGGGCGCGATGATCGCCTCCGATCGCCTGGTCGAGCCGTTCCTGAGCGGGTCGAACGCGTTCTCGCACGGCGTCACCTTCGGCGGGCACCCGGTGGCGTCCGCGGTCGCCCTCGCCAACCTCGACATCTTCGAGCGCGAGGACCTCAACGGCCACGTCCGGGCGAACTCGGCGCTGTTCCGCTCCTACCTGGAACGCCTGACCGACCTGCCGATCGTCGGCGACGTCCGCGGCGACGGCTACTTCTTCGGCATCGAGCTGGTCAAGGACAAGGCCACCAAGGCGACGTTCGACGCCGGCGAGTCCGAGCGGCTGCTGCGCGGCTTCCTGTCCCGCGCGCTGTTCGAAAGCGGGCTGTACTGCCGCGCCGACGACCGCGGCGACCCGGTCATCCAGCTCGCTCCCCCGCTGATCTGCCAGGAGGAGCACTTCGTCGAGATCGAGCAGGCGCTGCGGTCGGTGCTCACCGAGGCCTGGACCCGGCTCTGAGCGACCCGGATTCGTACTGGCTGGCCGCCGCGCGCGAGCCCGCGGCCCGGCGCCCGCCGCTGCCCGGCGACCGCGACGTGGACGTCGCGATCGTCGGCGGCGGGTACACGGGGCTGTGGACCGCGTACTACCTGGCCCGGGCGGATCCCGGCCTGCGGATAGCGGTGCTGGAGGCCGAGTACGCGGGCTTCGGCGCGTCCGGCCGCAACGGCGGCTGGTGCTCCGGGCTGTTCCCGGTGCCGGTGGGCACGCTGGCCCGCTGGTACGGCCGCGACGCCGCGGTGTCCATGCACCGCGCGCTCGCGGCGACTGTCGACGAGGTGGGCCGGGCCGCCGCGGCGGAGGGCATCGACTGCTCCTACGCCAAGGGCGGGACGGTCACGCTCGCCCGCTCTGCCGTCCAGCTGCGCCGCGCCGAGGCCGAGGCGCGGGAGGCCGACGAGTACGGCCTGGACGTGCGGCTGCTGGACGCCGCCGCGGCGAGGCGGGTCTGCGGCGCGTCCGGCGTCGTCGGCGCCACCTTCAGCCCGGACTGCGCCTCGCTGCAGCCGGCGGCCCTGGTCCGCGGCCTGGCCACGGCGGTCGAGCGCCGCGGCGTCGCGATCCACGAGGGCACCCGGGCGCTGCGGCTGTCGCGCGGCTCGGTGCTCACCGACCGCGGCACGGTACGCGCGGACGTCGTGGTCCGGGCCCTGGAGGGCTACACCGCGGGGCTCGCCGGGCACCGCCGGGCCCTGGCGCCGGTGTACTCGCTGATGATCGCCACCGAGCCGCTGCCGCCGTCGGTGTGGGAGCGGATCGGCCTGGCCCGGCGTGAGACGTTCAGCGACCACCGCCACCTGATCGTCTACGGTCAGCGCACCGCGGACGACCGGCTCGCGTTCGGCGGGCGCGGCGCGCCGTACCACTTCGGGTCGCGGGTACGCCCGCGGTACGACCGGGAGCCGGCGGTCTTCGACGCGCTGCGCCGGTCGCTGACCGAGCTGTTCGGCATCGACGTGCCGGTCGCGTACCGGTGGGGCGGGCCGCTCGGCGTGCCCCGGGACTGGATGCCCTCGGCCGGGCTGCGCGACGGCCTCGCCTGGGCGGGCGGCTACGTCGGCGACGGGGTCGCCGCGGCCAACCTCGCCGGCCGGACGCTCGCCGACCTGATCACCGGGGCCGGCGGGGACCTGACCCGGCTGCCCTGGGTCGGGCACCGGTCCCGGCGCTGGGAGCCGGAGCCGCTGCGCTGGCTCGGCATCAACTCCGTGCGGCACGCGACCGCCCTGCGGGACGGCTGGGAGCGCGCCCGCAGGTTTCCGGCGGATAAAGGTGCAGACCGCGGACTACCGGCCGATGGAAGGAGCCGAGAGTAGATCATCTGGACGGGAGCACAGCATGGCGGTAGAAGGCATCGACCCGGCGAATCCGACCGGTTCCGCCGCGCGTATCGAGTTCCAGCGGCACCAGGAGGCGCTGGCCTCCGCCCTCGCCGAGAAGGCGGCCCAGAAGGTCGCCGCCACGGACAAGGAAGCGATCACCAAGTCCGACACCGAGGCGCTGAAGGACCGGCAGGAGTCCACCGGCACGCTGGATCTGTACGTCTGATCCACCGGTACCCCGCGCGCAGGGCGGCGAGCATGCT
>NZ_JBEZXZ010000053.1:0-46832 GCF_040638275.1 Actinoplanes sp. NPDC026623
GGCGTCGGCGTCCGCAAGGCCGGCGAGATCTACTACAACGCCATGCAGTCGAAGACCTCCACCTGGAAGTACGCCAACATCCGCACCGCGACCCTCGCCTCCGCGAAGAACCTCTACGCGCCGAGCTGCGCCGAGTTCAACGTGGTCAAGGCGGCCTGGGCCGCGATCAGCGTCCCGGCGCAGTCCGGCGAGGCGACCTGCACCGGCGGCACGCCGACCAACGACTTCTCGGTGTCGGCGTCGCCGGCGTCGGGCAGCGTCGCGGCCGGCTCGTCGGCCACCACGACGATCGGCACCGCCACCACCGCGGGCTCGGCGCAGACCGTCGCGCTGAGCGCCTCCGGCCTGCCGAGCGGGGCCACCGCCTCGTTCAGCCCGGCCTCGGTGACCTCCGGCTCGTCGTCGACCCTGACGATCGCCACCACGACGGCGACCCCGTCGGGCACCTACCCGGTCACCGTGACCGGCACGGGCTCCGCGACCCACACGGCCACGTACACGCTGACGGTCACCGGCGGCCCCAGCGGCAGCTGCGCCGGCACCAACGGCACCGACGTGTCCATCCCGGACGCGGGTGCCGCCGTCACGAGCACGATCACGATCAGCGGCTGCGGGCGCAACGCGTCCTCGACGTCGACGGTCGCGGTGAACATCGTGCACACCTACCGCGGTGACCTGGTCGTCGACCTGGTGGCCCCGGACGGCAGCGCGTACCGGCTGAAGAACAGCAGCAGCTCGGACAGCGCCGACAACGTCAACACGACGTACACGGCGAACGTGTCCTCCGAGGCGGGCGACGGAGCCTGGAAGCTGAGGGTGCAGGACGTCTACAGCGTCGACACCGGCTACATCAACACCTGGACGTTGACCCTCTGACGTTCGCGCGACACCACACGGGCCCGTGGCGTCTGCCGCGGGCCCGTGTTGTGTCCGGAAACACGGCCGCCGGGCGCGACCGTCTGACCAGGACATCGGCGACGCAGGGTGACCCCCGATACGGGGATCCGGTGGTCCAGCTCACTTCGGTATCGAGAGTTTTACCTGCTTGGTTTGGTGTCGAAGTCGTGGACCTGGATGGTTGTCCCGGAAGCGATGAGGCTTCGTCGTCACTTTCGGTGAGGGGAACGATCATGAAGCTCAAGACCAGGATGCGCGGCCTGCGCGCCCGGCTGGCCGGCCGTCGCGCCGAGCGGGTCGTCCGGCTCCGGCTCAGCGACGAGCTCGCCGCCTACCAGACCCCGGCCGAGCGCGCGGAGCTCGACCTCATCCTGGGCCGGCACACCCGCGAGGAGACGCGGGAGATCCGCGCGATTCTCGCCCGCCAGGACTCCGAGCGGCAGCGCGCGGGCAACCTCATCGCAAGCCCGCGCGGCTGACGGTCACCCCGTACCCGAGACGGCCCCGGCAGCGTCGCCGGGGCCGTCTCGGTTTTACGACTCCGGGTGTTCCTCCTCGCGGGCGCGCAGGCTGCCGGCGTGGGCGACCGTGTCGGGGTCCCGGCGCACCTTGATCAGGCTGGCCACCGTCGTGACGACGAGCACCACGAGGATCACCAGCAGCGAGACCGGCGTGCTGATCTCCGGCACCGACGTGCTGATGTCGGAGTGCGCCCAGTGCAGCACCAGCTTGAAGCCGATGAACGCCAGAATGATCGACAGTCCGGTGGAGAGGTAGACCAGCCGGTCCAGCAGGCCCTTCACGAGGAAGAAGAGCGCCCGCAGGCCGAGCAGCGCGAACGCGTTGGCGGTGAGGACGATGAACACCTCTTCCGTCACGCCGAACACCGCGGGGATCGAGTCGAGCGCGAAGAGCAGGTCGGCGCTGCCGATCGCGATCAGCGTGATGAACAGCGGCGTGGCGGTCCGCTTGCCGTCGATCTTCGTGAAGAACTTTCCGCCGACGAACTCGTCGGTGACCGGGAAGATCCGCTTGGTGGCCCGGACCACGGCGTTGTCGGGGTCGGGGTCCTCGTCGCGGTGCCGGAACAGCTGCACCGCCGTGTAGATCAGGACCAGGCCGAAGATCAGGAACATGAACGAGAAGAGCGACAGCAGCGTCGCGCCGAGCGCGATGAAGATGACCCGGAGCACCAGCGCGATGATGATGCCGAAGGTCAGCACCTCCTGCTGGTACTTCGCCGGGACGGCGAACGTGCTCATGATGATCACGAACACGAACAGGTTGTCGACCGACAGGCTCTTCTCGACGATGTAGCCGGCGAAGTACTGGGTGCCGTAGTCCCAGCCCGCGACGGAGCCGAACACGACGCCGAACGCGATGGCGACGCCTATGTAGAAGATCGACCAGGCGGTGGCTTCACGGAAACCGACGGCGTGCGGTCGCAGCACTCCGAGGGTCAGATCGAGGGCGAGCAGGGCGACGATGACCGCGATGGTCAGCGTCCAGCCGAGCGCGGTGACCTCCAGCATGTAAGAGAGACCTCCGGGCGTCTGATGCGGGGAATCGGCGCGATGCACTTACAAGATTCCCTGCTCGCGCTGGGAGAATCCTGAAAGGCCGCGGATTTCACGCCCGAGCCGTACCCGGTCAGGCGACCTGGAACGAGCGTTTGGACAGGCCCATCCAGAAGCCGTCGATCGGCTGCTCGGGGCTCTGGCCGGGGTCCGCCGAGGCGCCGAGGGTGAGAAACATGGGCGCCATGTGCTCGATGGTCGGGTGGGCGTACGGCATGCCGGGCGCCCGGTCGCGGAAGTCGGCGAGCTCGTCGACCGCGCCGCGGGCGAGGGTCTCGGCGGCCCAGGCGTCGAACTCGCGCGACCATCCCGGCGCCTGCGCGTCGGTGCGGAAGTCGCGCAGGAACGGCAGCCCGTGCGTGGTGAAGCCGGAGCCGACGATGAGCACCCCCTCGTCGCGCAGCGGGGCGAGCCGCCGGCCGATCTCCAGCAGCCGGTCGGGCTCGAGGGTGGGCAGCGACATCTGCAGCACCGGGATGTCCGCGTCCGGGTACATGACGGTCAGCGGCACGTAGGCGCCGTGGTCCAGGCCGCGGTCGGTCCGGGTGACGCGCTCGTGGTCGGGCATCAGCTTCTCGACGCGTTCGGCCAGGCCGGGCGCGCCGGGCGCGGGGTAGCGCACCTCGTAGTAGTGGCGGGCGAAGCCGCCGAAGTCGTAGACCAGCGGCACCGTCTCGGTGGCGCCGAGCATCAGCGGCGCCGACTCCCAGTGCGCCGAGGCCATCAGGATCGCCGTGGGCCGGGGCAGGCCGGCGGTCAGTTCTTGGAGCTGGGCGACCCAGGCCGGGTCGTCGACCAGCGGTGGGGCGCCGTGGCTGAGGAAGAGGGCGGGCATGGTGCTCACGAGGACCTCCAACTTGATGCTTCAACTACTGGGTCGACGGTACGTCCTTTTACTTGATTCGTCAACTAAAGTCGAGGCGGCCGGCTCGGCGCCGGCTCGCTCGGCCGCGTCGGCCTCAGCGGCCGCCGGTTTCGAAGGTGAGCCCGGCGGGGCGGGTGGGACACCGTGGCACGGTCTGTCATGACGGCGATGCCAGGGCGGGCGGGACAAGCGTTCGGTGAGGACGCCGTTCGGCCCCGGTTCGGGGCGCCATCCCACGTGACGATCGTGTTAACTATGTCGATTGTGATGATGGAGAAATGCCAGCTCGTCGGCATTGTCCACGATGCATTCGAGATCCGGCCACTCTGGACATTGCGCGGCGTGCGAGGCGCTGGCAAGCTACGCGGGGTCGCGCGGAAGCCGCTCACCGTAACGGTCTGCGGCGACCCTCGACACCCATGCGGTAACCGTCACCGCCGGTCACCGCGATCAGCGGTGACTCGACCATGCCCGCACCAGGGTGGAAGGAGAGTTTCGCCAGTGGCGTCAAGCCAGCTGCCGCTCGCCGACGATCTCTACCTCGCCGCGCACGACTCGGCCCGCGGCCGGTGCCTGCTCAGCCCGGCGACCCTCGGAATCGGCCTCGCCGCCGGCCTGCTCGCCGAGCTCGTCCTCTGGCGCCGCATCGATGTGCTCGACACCAAACTGGCCGTCGTCGACGAGCGGCCCACCGCCGAACCGGCGACCTCCGCCGTCCTCGAACAGCTGCTGCGCGAGAGTCACCACCGGCTGGTCCGGGACTGGATCTCCTTCCTGGCCACCGGCGTCGCCACCGACCTGGTCGAGCGCCGGCTCGCCCGCGCCGGGCACGTGCGGCGCGAGGAGAAGCGCGGCCTGCTCGGCACCAAGGTGCGTTTCGTGCCCACCGACACCTCCATCGCCGGCTGGCCCGGCACCCGCATCCGCATCGCCTCCAGCCGCGGCGAGTTCCTCGACCGCCCCGATCTCGTGCTGACCGGGCTGGTCCTCGCCACCGGCCTCGACCAGCACGTGCTTGTCACGCTCGAGGCAAGCGAGCGTGAGCAGTTGTTCGACCAGCTACGCCGGCGGCTGCCGGTCATGCTGCAGCAGCTCATCGGCCACGCAGAGGCCGCAGTCGGCGACGCCGTGATGGCCCGCCGAGCCTGACACCCCTTTGGAGATCCCCGTGTCCACCACCTCCACCAAACCCGCCAGACCCAGCCAGCTCTCGACCGCCCTCGCCGCCGACCGGCTGGGCGTCGCGTCCGTCGTCTTCTTCGTGATGTCCGCGGCGGCACCGCTCACGGTCGTCGCCGGAGTCGTCCCCACCGGCCTCGCCGTCACCGGGCTGACCGCCATCTCCATCGCCTTCCTCGCCGTCGCGGTCGTGCTCGCCATCTTCTCGGTCGGCTACGTCGCGATGGCCCGGCACATCGCCAACGCCGGCGCCTTCTACGCCTACATCGCCCGTGGCATCGGGCGGCCGTTCGGCGTCGGCGCCTCGTGGGTCGCGCTGCTCGCGTACAACAGCTTCCAGGTCGCCTCGTACGGTGGCTTCGGCGCCATCGCCGCCCCGCTGTTCGCCGACTGGTTCGGCGTCGAGATCCAGTGGTGGATCATCGCCCTGGCGGCGTGGGCGCTGGTCGCCGTGCTCGGCGTCCGCGACGTCGCCGTCAACGGCAAGGTGCTCGCCACCCTGCTGGTCGCCGAGATCGTGCTCGTCACCGTCTTCAGCGTCGTCGACCTGTTCACCGACAACTTCGCCCCCTCGGGAGCGGCGATGGACCCGAGCAGCCTGGTCGGTGCCGGCGCGGGCGCCCTGCTCGTCATGGCCGTCACCGGATTCGTCGGCTTCGAACAGTCCGTCGTGTTCAGCGAGGAATCCCGGGACCCGCGCCGCACGGTGCCGCGGGCCACGTACATCGCGGTGGCGCTGATCGCCGTGCTCTACGCGTTCTCCTCCTGGGCGATGATCTCCGCGACCGGCGGCAACGCCGTCGAGCGCGCCCGGACCGAGGGCCCCGAGCTCTTCTTCAACCTGGCCTCCGAACGCCTCGGCAGCGTCGCCCTGCACCTCGGCCACGCCCTGTTCCTGACGTCGCTGATCGCCGCGATGATCTCGTTCCACAACATCATCGCCCGGTACGCCTTCTCGCTGGGCCGCGAGGGCGTCCTGCCCCGGGCCTTCGGCCGCACGGTCCCCGGCACGGGCGCGCCGAAGAACGGCTCGCTCGCCCAGTCCGCGTTCGGCCTGATCGTCATCCTGGTGTACGCGATCGCGGGCTGGGACCCGCTGGTCCAGCTCTTCTTCTGGGGTGGCACCACCGGCGGCATCGGCGTGCTGCTGCTCATCACGGTCACGTCGGCCGCGGTCGTCGGCTACTTCGCCCGCCACCGCGAGGGCGAGGACTTCTGGCACCGCGTCGGCGCCCCCGTGCTCGGCACGGTGCTGCTGCTCGTGGTGACGTACCTGGCGCTGACGAACATCGACATCCTCTTCGGCGTCGCGCCCGGCTCCACGCCGACGTGGGCGGTGCCGCTCGCGTACGCGGTGCTGACCCTGGCCGGAGTCGCCTGGGCGCTGATCCTGCGCCGCAGCCGGCCCGAGATCTACCAGGGCATCGGCATGGGCGCGCGCAGCGCGTCGACCACCCTGTCCTTCAGCGACCCCGCCCCGGAGGCACAGAAATGACGCCGATCGTCCGCCCCGCCGCCGAGGCCGAGCTGCCCGCCGTCGGCAAGCTCATCGCCCTGTCCTTCGACCACCTGGAGCAGAACGCCTCACTGGTACCGGACCCGGCGGCCCGGCTGCGGGTGATGGGCGACTTCTTCACGATGCTGACCGTGCACGCGCCGCTCTGCGGCAAGGTCGACGTCATCGACGACCCGGACGGCGGCCTGGCCGCCGCGGCGGTCTGGTTCGACCGCACCCGCGAGCTGCCGGAGATCGCCGACTACGACGATCGCCTGGCCGCGCTGGCGGGGGAGTGGCTGCCCAACTTCCAGGCCCTCGACGAGGTCTTCGACAAGAACCATCCGCAGGACCCGCACTGGCACCTGGCCTTCCTGGCGGTGCACCCGGCGCATCAGAGCCACGGCCTGGGCGGCACCCTGATGGACAGCACCCACGAGGATCTGGGCCGCATCCCGGCGTATCTGGAGGCGACGAACGAGGACAACATCCGGCTCTACCGCCGGTACGGCTACACGGACATGACCCCGTTCGACATCCGGCTGCCGGACAACACCCCGTTCTACCGCATGTGGCGAGCCTGATCGCAGCGTTTCGGGTGCGGCCCGGCCGCGGGCCGCACCCGTCGATCGCTCAGCGAAGCCACGGCGGCGGCACCCGTACCGCCGCCATGCCCGCCGCCGTGGCCGCCGCGATCCCCAGCTCGGTGTCCTCGAACACGAGGCACTCCCGCGGCTCGGTGCCGAGCAGCCGCGCGGCGAGCAGGTACGCCTCCGGGTCCGGCTTCGGCCTGGCGTAGTCGCCCGCGCAGACCAGCACGGGGAAGCGGTCGAGCAGGCCCAGCGCGATGAGCGAGGCGGTGACCGAGGCCCGGGTGCTGCCCGAGACCACGGCGAACGGCACCCGGCGGTAGGCGTCGTCGATATGGGCGAGCACCCCCGGAACCGCCCTGATCTCCGGCAGGCTCTCCCGGAACAGCGCCTCGCGCCGATCCGCCACGGCCGCGACCGGCATGGCCAGCCCGGTGCGCCCGTTCAGATCCTCGATGATCTCATCGACCGTGCGGCCGCCCCAGGCGTAGAAGAGCTCCTCGGGAAACGCGCACCCCCACTCGCCGAGGGCCCGCGTCCAGGCCCGGTAGTGCGCCGGCATGGAGTCGGCGATCGTGCCGTCGCAGTCGAACAGATAGGCCTGGAAATCCCCGGGCGGAATGGGTAGTCGCACGCGGCGCAGGCTACCCGGTGGGCCCTGCCCCACCGCCGGGCACCGCCACTGGCATCGCCGCCCGGCAGAACCGGTCCTCCCGTCCGGCTGTCCGAAATGATGGTCGCCGCTCGTCATAATGTCGAAGCCGGGACGGCAGCTTCGACGTCCCGAGCACAGAGGGGAGTCAGCCATGACCACGAACGAACTTTCCGGGCGCCCGCCGATTGTCGGCATGGACAGCTGGCAGGCAGCTCGGGACGAGTTGCTGATCCGGGAGAAGGCCCACACCCGCGAGGGTGATGCGATCGCCGCGGCGCGCCGCCGGCTGCCCATGGTCGAGATCGACGGTGGCGTCGAGGTCGTCGGCCCGGACGGCCCGGTGCCGTTCCGGGACCTGTTCCAGGGCCGCGATGAACTGCTGGTCTACCAGCACATGTGGCACGACGGCGCGCCGCACCAGGGGCAGTGCGAGGGCTGCACGCTGTCGGCCTGGCATCTGCGGGACGCCGCCTACCTCAACGCGCGCGGCGTTTCATTCGCCGTGCTCGCCGCCGGCCGTTGGGACGAGGTGGCCCCGTTCGTCGAGTTCATGGGCTACACCCAGCCGTGGTATTCGGTACGCGACGTGCCGCCGCCGGTCGGCGGCGACATGGGCTATTTCAGTTGCTTCCTGCGCGACGGCGAGCGGGTGTTCCTCACCTACCGCACGACCGGCCGGGGCACCGAGCCGGCCATCGGGTCGTTCGCCCTGCTCGACATGACGCCGTACGGGCGAGCCGAGGCTTGGCAGGTCAGCCCGGAGGGCTGGCCCGACGGCGGGGAGCCCTGCTGGTACTGGCGTGCGGACGCGGACGGCAAGGCCACGCGGGGCCCGACGAGCCGCCCGGTTCCCCAGTGGACCCGGGCGGGAGCAACGCCGGAGACGACCCTCGGCCGCACCGGTGCGCACCACTGACCCGGACAGGTCCGCCGGCGCGGTCCCCGCACTCCCTCGATGTTCCGACCGGGGAGGCGGGGACCGCCCAGCAAGCCTGCGCGTAGTCCGCGACCGTGGTCATTTCCGGGCTCCGGTCCGGTTGATGACGGGGGTGAAGCGGTCGGGGTCGGCGTCGGCCCAGTCGGCCGCCCAGTCCTCGGGCGCCTCGGACAGCAGCTCGCCGAGTTCGAGCCAGTCGTACAGCTCGTCGTAGGTGCGGGTGGTGGTGTGGTCGATGCGGCGGTGCAGCATGGCCGGGGTCAGCTCGTGCGGTCCGGACAGGCCCATCGCCGCGATCAGTTGCTGGGCCTGGGAGATCGTGGCCTGCTGGTAGCGGCGCACCCGCTCGCTCTTGTCGGGCACGTCCAGCGCCCGCGCACGCCGAGGGTGCTGGGTCGCGACCCCGACCGGGCACCGGTTCGTGTGGCACATCTGGGCCTGGATGCAGCCGGCCGCCATCATCATCGCGCGGGCCGCGTTGGTGTAGTCGGCGCCCTGGACGATCCGTTTCACCACGTCGATCCCGGTGGAGACCTTTCCGCCGGCGCCGATCCGGATCCGGTCCCGTAAGCCGGTCCCGACCAGCGCGTTGTGCACGGCGATCAGCCCGTCGGTCAACGGCACCCCGACGTGGTCCTCGAACTCCAGCGGCGCCGCGCCGGTCCCGCCCTCTGAGCCGTCGACCACGATGAAGTCCGGGGTGATGCTTTCGGCGCGCATCGCCTTGCAGATCGCCAGCAGCTCGCGGCGCGACCCGAGGCACAGTTTGAAACCGACAGGTTTGCCGCCGGCCAGCTCCCGCATGCGCGCGAGAAACAGGACCAGCTCGCGAGGCGTGCGGAACACCCGGTGCGCGGCCGGGCTGACGCATTTCTCGCCCTCCGGGACGCCGCGCGCCTGAGCGATCTCCCTGGTCACCTTGGCGGCCGGGAGCACGCCGCCGATGCCCGGCTTGGCGCCCTGGCTCAGCTTCAGCGACACGCACTTCACGGCCGGGTGCGCGGCCTTGTCGGCGAACATGTCCGGGTCGAAGTCGCCGTTGCCGGTGCGGGCTCCGAAGTAGCCGCTGCCCAGCTCCCAGATCAGATCGCCGCCGCCCTCGAGGTGGTATTCGGTCAGGCCGCCCTCGCCGGTGTCGTGGGCGAACCCGCCCGCCGCGGCGCCCCGGTTCAGCGCCCGCAACGCGTTCGCGCTCAGCGCCCCGAAACTCATCGCCGACACGTTCAGCAGCGCCATGTCGTAGGGCTGGGTGCAGTCCGGGCCACCGACCCGCACCCGCGGCTGCTCCTCGGGCGCCTGCTGCGGGGCCGTGGAGTGCACCACGTACTCGTAGCCGACCGCGTTGACGTCCCGCTCGGTCCCGAAGGCCTGCTCACCGTGGATGCCCTTGGCCCGCTCGTACACCACCGTCCGGACATCGCGGTCGAACGGCCGGCCGTCGTAGTTGCGCTCGATGAAGTACTGCTGGATCTCGGGCCGGATCTTCTCCAGCAGGAACCGGGCATGACCCAGCAACGGGAAATTCCGCAGGACCGAATGGCGGCGTTGCACCAGATCGAAGCAGCCCAGCAACAGCAGCATGCCCAGCACCACGACCGCCACCAGCCACCAGAGCGACACCGTGACCGTCGCCCACACCATCAGAGCGACAAGCACCACCAGCCCGAGGAGGATCAGGAGTCCCATCACCACAACCACCGCACATTTTCTCGATGCCCGCACCCGACGTCCTGGCGTGCGAATCCGCGCCCTAACTTGCCCACCGCGGCTCGCCTTCAACCCGCTTCAACGGCCGTGCGGCAGCGTCTTGACCTGCGGTTATCGGAACAGCCTGCCCGACCGGACCCCCGTCGACGACGAGCCGCGGCGCCGGGCGGCCGGCAACAGCCGCGAAGGCGAGAGACGAAGGTGGTGCGGTGCCGTGAGGAACGCATCGACATGGCACCTGACGACCGACGCGAGATCAGGGACGGTCCGGGTCGTTCTCCAGCAAGCGGCGCACGGCTGCCCGCGCGCCGAGGAACGCGATCACCAGCAGCGTGACCGAGACGAATCCGCCGAGGCTCACGGCGTCCCCGAAGACGACATCCACGAGCTCCAGGGCGACCTTGAGCAGCACGGCGGTGAGCAGCGTCAGGGTGAAACCCTCGCTGATCACCGCCGGGACGTACTCGATGGCGAGGTTCAGGACCACGACGTAGACGAAGACATCGATCACATCGCTCGGATTCCCGCGTACCCACCGCCGCACCGGGCCGATGCGGCGGCCGGCCGGCGGTTTTCGTCCTGCTCGAGTCACCGTCTGAGTGTGGGCCGTCGGGGCATGGGTGTCGTGCACCTTCTCGCCCGGGGTGCGTACAAACCGTACATAATCTCAGCGTAAGGTCACCGCCATGATCCACCTGGTGAGCCCCCGATCGGTACGCCGATGAGAATCGCGCATCACCCCCCGAGCGCGGTAGCCGGGAATGACGGGCCCGCACGCCTCACCGTCGGCCAGGTCCGGCGCCGGGCACTGCTGGTTTCGGCGTCCTGGTGGCTCGCCGCGGCGGTGGTCTACGTGCTGGTCGCGTTCTCCTTCGCCGGCGCGCCGCTCGGCTGCGGCGGGGTCCAATGCCTCAGCACCCGGGGCATGCTGCTGGCCATGGGCGGGCTGATCGGTCTGCCGGTGATGCTGATCGGGATGGCGCTGAGCGCGGCCGTCATCGCCGCCCTGTCCCGGTCGGCCCGCTCGGGGGTGGTGCTGGGAACCCTGGTCGCCGGCGCCGAGATCGGCGTCGTGCTGGCGCTGGCGACGACGTTCGCGCTGACGAGCATCTGATTCCTGCGCAGCGCCGGGGTCGGCGCCACCCGGCCGGGGCTGCTCGTCCGGGGACGTCGACGCCGCACGCGGCCGCGCGATCGGGGCCGGCGGTGTCGAGGTTCATCCCCCTGTCGATTTCGCCTGGAGGCCGCGGACGTCCTGCGTCCGTGACCCCGACGGGAACGTCGTCGACCTGAGCCAGGCGTGAGGCCCGCGGGATGCCGGTCATCCCGCCGAGAGGTTGAGTTCGAAGCTGTAGCGGCTGGCCCGGTACAGGTGTGAGCCGTATTCCAGGGCCCGGCCGGTCGCGTCCCATGCCGTCCGGGTCATGGTCAGCAGTGACGCGCCGCGCTTCTCCCGCAGGGTGCGGGCCTCCGCCGTGTTCGCCGACCGGGCGCCGATGACCTGGGTGGCGATGCGGGGCACGTATCCCGCGCGGCGCAGCAACTCGTAGAGGCCGTGCGTGGCCAGGTCCTGCTTCTCGAGCCGGATCAGGTCCACCGGGATGGCGTTGTGCATCAGCGCGAGCGGCTCGCCGCCGGCGTAGCGCAGCCGCTCGATCCACGTCACCTCGGTGCCGGGCTCCAGCCCGAGCGCCACCGCGGCGTCGGCCGGTGCCGGGACGACCCGCAGGTCGAGGACCTCCGTACGCGGTTCGCGGTCCGAGCTGACCAGGTCGTCGTAGAGGCTGGACAGCTCGACCGGGCGGCGGACCTTGGGGTGCACCACCTGGGTGCCGACGCCGCGTTTGCGCACGAGCATGCCGCGCTCCACCAGGTACTGGATCGCGCGGCGGGTCGTCGGCCGGGAGACGCCGAGGCGTTCGGCGAGGTCGACCTCGTTCTCGATGCGGGCGCCGACGCCGATCTCACCCCGCTCGATGAGCTCCTGCAGGCGGCTCGCCACCTGGAAGTAGAGGGGCACGGGGCTGGTCCGGTCCACCTCGACGGGGCGGACCGGACTGCGTGGAGGAGAGAGATCGGGTGCCACGGTACCCCCTTGGTTTTTCAGTTTGTCATGACAAACTATTGACGTGGAAGCCCTCACGTTATTACATCGAAACGAGCCCAGGTGCCAGCGCCGGCCCCCCACCCCCGGCGACAAGGTCCTTTTCACCGCGCCGTAACCAGCACGGCATCCGCGGCGACACCGCGCGCCCGAAATCTCCCGCACCGTCCATCTGTCTATCGCTTGGGGGGCGCATGCCCGCAGACGAGGTACTGACCATGGGACGTATCGGCGTCGACCTGTACCCACAACAGGCCGGCGTGTCGCTGCGCGAGGTCCGGACGTTCGCGAAGTTCCTCGGCGGCAGCCCCACCAACGTCGCCGTCGCCGCCGCCCGCTACGGGCGCCGCAGCGCCGTCATCAGCCGCACCGGCGACGACCCGTTCGGCGAGTTCATCCACGACGCGCTGCGCGGATTCGATGTGGACGACCGCTTCGTCGCGCCGGTCGCGTCGCTGCCGACGCCTGTGACGTTCTGCGAGATCTTTCCGCCGGACGACTTCCCGCTCTACTTCTACCGCTTCCCCAAGGCGCCGGACCTGGAGATCTTCGAGTCCGAGCTGGATCTCGAGGCGATCCGCGCCGCGGACGTCTTCTGGGTCACTGTGACCGGGCTGTGCCAGTCGCCCTCCCGGGAGGCGACCCTCGCCGCGCTGCGGGCCCGCGACCGGGCCGGCATCACCGTCCTCGACCTCGACTACCGCCCGATGTTCTGGCAGTCGCGGGAGGAGGCCAGGCACTGGGTGCGGCAGGCCCTGCCCTACGTGAGCGTCGCCGTCGGCAACCTCGACGAATGCGAGACCGCGGTCGGCGTCCGTGAGCCGCGCGGCGCGGCCCGGGCGCTGCACGACGCGGGCGTCGGCCTCGCCGTCGTGAAGCAGGGGCCGCTCGGCGTCCTCGCCTCCGGCGACGACGGCAAGGAGGAGATCCAGGTGCCGCCCGTGCCGGTCGAGGTGATCAACGGGCTCGGCGCCGGTGACGCCTTCGGCGGGGCACTCTGCCACGGGCTGCTCGCCGGCTGGGACCTGGAGGCGACCATGCGCTTCTGCAACGCCGCCGGTGCCATCGTCGCCACCCGGCTCTCCTGCGCCGACGCGATGCCGACCGAGTCCGAGGTCCGCGACCTGATCGGCGGTGAGCTGGATCGTGCGTGACGTTCAGGAGCTCGTGGCGGCCCGCGCGGACCGGCCCGGCGCGATCGCGGCCGCCGCGGCCGCCCGCCGCCGGCCCGCCTCGTGGCGCGGCGAGCACGGCCGGATGATGATCATCGCCGCCGACCATCCGGCCCGCGGCGCGTTGCGCGCCGGCGCCGACCCGCTGGCCATGGGCAACCGTGCCGACCTGCTGCGGCGCATCTGCACCGCGCTCGAGCGGCCCGGCGTCAACGGCGTGCTCGGCACCCCGGACATCCTCGAGGATCTGCTGCTGCTCGGCGCGCTCGACGACAAGGTCGTCATCGGCTCGATGAACCGGGGCGGCCTCGCCGGCACCAGCTTCGAGCTCGACGACCGGTTCACCGCGTACGACGGGGACAGCCTCGCCGCGGCCGGGTTCTCCGGCGGCAAGATGCTGCTGCGCATCGATCCCGACGACGCCGGCACCGTCGCCACGCTGGAGAGCTGCGGGCGGGCCGTCGGTGACCTCGCCGCGCACGGGCTGATGGCGATGGTCGAGCCCTTCATCTCGCACCGCTTCGACGGCCGGGTCCGCAACGAGCTCACCGCTGAGGCGATGATCCGGGCCATGACCGTCGCCGCCGGACTCGGCACGACCTCGGCGTACACGTGGCTCAAGGTGCCCGTCGTCGACGAGATGGAGCGGGTCATGGCCGCCACGACGCTGCCCGCGCTGATCCTCGGCGGCGAGGTGTCCGACGACGCCGACGCCGCGTACGTGCAGTGGAGCAAGGCCCTGGTTCTGCCCACCGTGCAGGGCCTGGTGATCGGGCGCAGCCTGCTCTACCCGCCGGGCGGTGACGTCGCGGCCGCGGTCGACCGGGCGGTGAGCCTGCTATGACGCATCTGCGCAGGGGTGACGGCGAAGCCCGGCCGTTCGAGACGGTGGTGACGCCGGAGAGCGCCGGCTGGGGTTTCAGCGGATTGCGCATCCTCGACCTGGCCATCGGGACCCGGGCCACCTTCCACACCGGCGACGACGAGATGATCGTCCTGCCGCTCTCCGGCAGCTGCGACGTCACCTGCGACGACGAGCGGGTCACCCTGACCGGCCGGCGCTCGGTCTTCTCCCGGGTCACCGACTTCGCCTACCTGCCGCGCGACTCGTCCGTCATCGTGCGGACGCCCAACGGCGGCCGGTTCGCGCTGCCCGGCGCCCGCGCCGACCGGCGGCTGCCGTTCCGCTACGGGCCGGCCGAGGCGGTGCCGGTCGAGCTGCGCGGCGCCGGCCAGGCCAGCCGCCAGGTCAATAATTTCTGCACCCCGGAGTCGTTCGAGGCCGACCGCCTGATCGCGGTCGAGGTGCTCACCCCCGGCGGCAACTGGTCGTCCTACCCGCCGCACAAGCACGACGCGCCGGGCGAGGACGAGTCCGCGCTCGAGGAGATCTACTACTTCGAGGTCGCCGCCTCCCCGATGGGCGCCGCGGGCGTCGGCTATCAGCGCGTGTACGGCCACCCGGACCGCCCCATCGACGTCTGCGCCGAGGTGCGCAGCGGCGACGTCGTGCTGATCCCGTACGGGTGGCACGGCCCGTCGATGGCCGCGCCCGGCTACGACCTCTACTACCTCAACGTCATGGCGGGAGCGGGGGAGCGCAGGTGGCTCTTCTCCGACGACCCGGCCCACGCCTGGGTACGCGGCTCGTGGAGCCACCAGGAGCCGGACCCCCGGCTGCCGCTCACCTCGACAAGGGAAAGGAGGCGCCCGTGAGGCTCACTGTCGCGCAGGCCCTCGTCGCGTTCCTGGCCAATCAGTGGACCGAGCGCGACGGCGAACAGCGGCGCGCGGTCGCGGGCTGCTTCGGCATCTTCGGCCATGGCAACGTCGCCGGGGTCGGCCAGGCGCTGCTGCAGGCGCAGCGGACCGGCCGGGACGGGCCGGGCCTGCCCTATCACCTCGCCCGCAACGAACAGGCCATGGTGCACGCGGCGGTCGGCTACGCCCGGATGAGCGACCGGCTGTCCACGATGGCCTGCACCGCCTCGATCGGGCCCGGCTCCACCAACATGCTGACCGGCGCGGCGCTCGCCACGGTGAACCGGATTCCGGTCCTGCTGCTGCCGAGCGACGTCTTCGCCACCCGGGCCGCGTCCCCGGTGCTGCAGGAGCTGGAGGATCCGCGCTCCTACGACGTGTCCGTCAACGACGCGTTCCGGCCGCTGTCGCGCTTCTTCGACCGGGTCTGGCGGCCCGAGCAACTGCCGTCGGCGCTGCTGGCGGCGATGCGGGTGCTCACCGATCCGGTCGAGACCGGCGCGGTCACCGTCTGCCTGCCCCAGGACGTGCAGGCGGAGGCCTTCGACTTCCCGGACGCGCTGTTCGAGCGGCGGGTGTGGCACGTGGCCCGTCCGGTGCCGGAGCCGGCCGCGATCGCCCGGGCCGCCGAGGTCATCCGGTCCGCCCGGCGGCCGCTGATCATCGCCGGTGGCGGCGTGATCTATTCGCGGGCGTCCGCGGAGCTGGACGCCCTCGCCCGGGCCACCGGGATCCCGGTCGCCGACACGCAGGCCGGCAAGGGCGCGCTGAGCTGGGATCATCCGAGCTCGGTCGGCGGGGTCGGCTCGACCGGCACCCCGGTCGCCAACCGGCTGGCCCGGGACGCCGACGTGATCATCGGCGTCGGCACCCGATACAGCGACTTCACCACCGCCTCGCGGACCGCGTTCGCGAATCCCGCGGTCCGCTTCGTCAACGTCAACGTGGCCTCGTTCGACGCGGCCAAGCAGTCGGCGGTGCCGGTGGTGGCCGACGCGCGGGAGGCGCTGACCGCCCTCACCGCGGCGCTCGACGGCTACGTCTGCGACGTCGCCTACGCCGGCGATGTCGCCGCGTGGCAGCGCAGGGTCGACGAGGCATACCACCTCGGCCACGGCCCGCTGCCGGCGCAGAGCGAGGTCATCGGCGCGGTCAACGACGCCTGCGGCGAACGCGACGTCGTGGTGCAGGCGGCCGGCAGCATGCCCGGCGACCTGCAACTGCTCTGGCGGGCCCGGGACCCGAAGCAGTACCACGTCGAGTACGGCTACTCCTGCATGGGCTTCGAGATCGCCGGCGCGCTCGGCATCAAACTCGCCGACCCGGACCGCGAGGTCTACGCGCTGGTCGGCGACGGCTCATACCTGATGATGGCGCAGGAGATCGTCACCGCCGTCGCCGAGGGCATCAAGCTCGTCATCGTCCTGGTGCAGAACCACGGCTTCGCCTCGATCGGCGCGCTGTCGGAGTCGCTCGGCTCGCAGCGCTTCGGCACCAGCTACCGCTACCGCGGCGACCACGACGACTACGACGGCGCCCGGCTGCCGGTGGACCTGGCGGCCAACGCCGAGAGCCTGGGCGCCAACGTCATCCGCTGCCGCACGATCGCCGACCTCACCGAGGGCCTCAAGCGGGCCCGGGACGCCGACCGGCTCACGGTCGTGCACATCGAGACCGACCCGCTGTCCCCGGTGCCGTCGAGCGAGAGCTGGTGGGACGTTCCCGTCTCCGAGGTCTCCGAGCTCGACACCACGCGCGCCGCGCGCGCCGCCTATGACGCCGCCAAGCGCGGCCAGCGGCCGTACCTCTAGAAGGGACCCGAGTTGACAACCATCGAGCACTGGATCGGCGGCGGGGCCACCGCCGGGGCCGCGACCCGCCGCGGCGCGGTCTACAACCCCGCGACCGGGCAGCGGCAGCACGAGGTGGTGCTGGCCACCGCGGGCGATGTGGCCGCGGCCGTCTCGGCGGCGAAGGCGGCCTTCGCCACCTGGAGCCAGGCGTCGCTGAGCGCCCGCACGAAGATCATGTTCAACTTCCGGGAGCTCGTCAACGCCAACGTCGGGCGGCTCGCGGAGCTCGTCTCGGACGAGCACGGCAAGGTGCTCAGCGACGCGGCCGGCGAGGTGCAGCGCGGCCTCGAGGTGGTCGAGTTCGCCTGCGGCATCCCGCAGCTGCTCAAGGGCGACTACTCGGACCAGGCCTCGACCGGCGTGGACGTGTTCAGCTTCCGGGAGCCCCTGGGGGTCTGCGCCGGCATCACCCCGTTCAACTTCCCGGTGATGGTGCCGATGTGGATGTACCCGGTGGCGATCGCCTGCGGCAACACGTTCGTGCTCAAGCCCAGCGAGCGGGACCCGTCGGCCTCGAACTACATCGCGGACCTGTGGCGCCGGGCCGGGCTGCCGGACGGGGTCTTCAACGTGGTGCACGGCGACCGGGTCGCGGTCGACGCGCTGCTCGAGCACCCCGACGTCGCGGCGGTCTCGTTCGTCGGCTCCACGCCGATCGCGCGTTACCTGCACGGGAAGGCCTCGGCGGCCGGCAAGCGGGTGCAGGCCCTCGGCGGCGCCAAGAACCACGCGATCATCCTGCCGGACGCCGACCTCGAATACGCCGCGAACCACCTGACCGCGGCCGCCTTCGGCTCGGCCGGCGAGCGCTGCATGGCGATCTCCGCGGCGGTCGCGGTCGGCGCCGCCGGTGACCCGCTGACCGACATCCTGACCCGCAAGGCGAACGAGATCGTGGTCGGCTCGGGCCGCGACCCGAAGAGCGAGATGGGCCCGGTGGTCACGGCCGAGGCCCGCGACCGCATCGAGGGGCTCATCGGCACCGGCGAGCGGCAGGGCGCCAAGGTGCTTGTCGACGGCCGCGGCCACAAGGTGCCCGGCTTCGAGGATGGCTTCTTCGTCGGCCCGACGGTCATCGACCAGGTTCAGTCCTCGATGGACGTCTACACCGAGGAGATCTTCGGGCCGGTCCTCTCGGTGGTGCGCGGCGACAGCGTCGAGGCCGCGATCGACCTGATCAACGCCAACCCGTACGGCAACGGCACCGCCATCTTCACCAACAGCGGCGAGGCCGCGCGGCGCTTCCAGCGCGGGGTCCGGGTCGGCATGATCGGGATCAACGTCCCGATCCCGGTGCCGATGGCCTACTACTCCTTCGGCGGCTGGAAGGACTCCCTCTTCGGCGACAGGCACATCCACGGCCCCGAGGGCGTCTCGTTCTACACCCGCGGCAAGGTCGTCACCTCCCGCTGGCCGCACGTCGAGTCCGCGCACGGCGCCAGCATGCACTTCCCGACCGCTTCCTGATCCTTCGCACCGTCCCCCAACCGGAGGCCTCAATGCCCAGGAGATCCGTTCGAACAGTGAGCATCGCGCTCGTCGCCTGCCTCGCGGTGGCCACCGCCGCCTGCAGCAGCCAGGGCGGCAAGCAGGAGGAGGAGAAGAGCTCGGGCGGCGGCGGCACCAACACCGCGGCCGGCCCCAGGCTGAAGATGGCCATGGTGACGCACGCCCCGGCCGGCGACACGTTCTTCGACATCATCCGCAAGGGCGCCGACGCGGCCGCCGGCAACGACAACGTCGAGTACACGTACTCCAACGACGGCGACCCGACCCGCCAGGCCACGCTGATCGAGAACGCGGTCAACTCCCACCCGGACGCGTTGCTGGTCTCGGTGCCGGCGCCGGACGCGCTCAAGGCCGCCATCCAGAAGGCCGTCGCGGCGGGCATCCCGGTCATCGGCTTCAACGCCGGCCGCGAGACGTACCAGCAGTGGGGCGCCACCATGTACTTCGGCCAGGACGAGAGCATCGCGGGCAACGCGGCAGGCGTCCGGCTCAAGCAGGAGAGCGCCGGCAAGGTGCTGTGCGTGATCCAGGCGCAGGGCCAGTCGCAGCTCGAGGCGCGCTGCAACGGCGTGAAGGCCGGCTTCGGCGGCAGCGTCGAGAACATCAACGTCAACGGCACCGACCTGACCTCCGTACGCTCGACGATCGAGTCGAAGCTGCGCCAGGACCCGGCGATCACCCACGTCATCACCCTCGGCGCGCCGTTCGCCCTGACCGCGCTGCAGGCCAAGCAGGCCTCGAACAGCAAGGCCACCATCGTCACCTTCGACACCAACGCCGAGCTCGTCGGCAAGATCGAGTCCGGCGACATCGCCTGGGCGGTCGACCAGCAGCCGTACCTGCAGGGCTACATGGCCGTCGACGCCGCGGCCTTCTACCTCCGCAACGGCAACGTGCTGGGCGGTGGGAAAGAGGTCCTGACCGGACCGGCCTTCATCGACAAGAGCAACATCGCCGCCGTGAGCAAGTACGCCAAGGCGGGTACCCGCTAGCCCGTCGGCGGGGCCAACGGGCGCGACCCGGCGGCCCCGCCACCGCACCGGAGGAGATTCGGATGAGTCAGACCTTGGTGGCGCCGCCCCCGGCGCCCTCGACCGACGAACGGCTCGCACAGAAATCGATGCTCGGGCGGCTGATGGCCAGACCCGAGGTCGGGGCGCTGGCGGGCGCGGTGGTCATCTTCGTGCTGTTCTTCATCGTCGCGCCGCCCTTCCGCGAGGCGCCCTCGCTGGCGACCGTCCTCTACCAGAGCTCCCTGTACGGCATCCCCGCGGTCGGCGTGGCGCTGCTGATGATCGGCGGCGAGTTCGACCTGTCGGCCGGCGTCGCGGTCATCACCTCGTCGCTGGTCGCCTCCATGACGGCATACCAGCTCAGCGTGAACGTCTGGGTCGGCGTGCTGGTGTCGCTGGTGGTGGCGCTCGGCATCGGCCTGCTCAACGGCTACCTGCTGGTCAAGACGCGGCTGCCCAGCTTCCTCGTCACCCTGGCCACGTTCTTCATGCTCACCGGCCTCAACCTGGCCGTCACCAAGATCGTCTCCGGCGGGGTGGCCACCAAGGACATCTCCGACATCGACGGCTTCGACAGCGCGCACGCGTTCTTCGCCTCGGAGACCGTCATCGGCGGGATGAACCTGCGGATCACGCTCTTCTGGTGGGTGGTGTTCGTCGCCGTGGCCACCTGGGTGCTGCTGCGCACCCGTACCGGGAACTGGATCTTCGCCGTGGGCGGCGCCGACGCCAGCGCGCGTGCGGTGGGCGTACCGGTGCGGAAGGTCAAGATCGGGCTGTTCATGACGGTGTCGTTCGTCTGCTGGTTCACCGGCATGCACATCCTGTTCTCGTTCAACACCGTGCAGTCCGGCCAGGGCCCCGGCAACGAGTTCCTCTACATCATCGCGGCGGTCGTCGGCGGCTGCCTGCTCACCGGCGGTTACGGCTCGGCCGTCGGCGCCGCGATCGGCGCCTTCATCTTCGGCATGACCGAGCAGGGCATCGTGCTGGCCGGCTGGGAGGCCGACTGGTTCAAGTTCTTCCTCGGCGCGATGCTGCTCGGCGCGACCCTGCTCAACGTGTACATCCGGCGACGGGCGGAGACCAGGAAATGACGACGGAAGAGAAGGTCGAGACCCCGCTGGTCAAGCTCACCGGCGCGGGCAAGAACTACGGCAACATCAACGCGCTCGGCGGCATCGACCTCGAGGTCGGCGCGTCCGAGGTGACCTGCGTGCTCGGCGACAACGGCGCCGGCAAGTCCACCCTCATCAAGATCATCGCGGGTCTGCATCAGCACTCGTCCGGCACCTACGAGGTGGCCGGCAAGGAGGTCCACTTCAACTCGCCCCGCGAGGCGCTCGAGCTCGGCATCGCCACGGTCTACCAGGACCTCGCCGTGGTGCCGCTGATGCCGGTCTGGCGCAACTTCTTCCTCGGCAACGAGGTGCGCCGGCGCTTCGGCATGGACATCGCGTTCATGCGGCAGACCACCAAGAAGGAACTGCTCGACATGGGCATCGACCTGCGCGACGTCGACCAGCCGATCGGCACCCTCTCCGGCGGCGAGCGCCAGTGCGTCGCCATCAGCCGGGCGGTCTACTTCGGCGCCAAGGTGCTGATCCTCGACGAGCCCACCGCCGCGCTCGGCGTCAAGCAGTCCGGCGTGGTCCTCAAATACATCCTGCAGGCCCGCGAGCGCGGCCTCGGCGTCATCTTCATCACCCACAACCCGCACCACGCGTTCCCCGTCGGCGACCGGTTCCTGCTGCTCAAGCGCGGCCGGCCGCTCGGCTACTACCGCAAGAACGAGATCACCCGCGACGAGCTGACCGCGCTGATGGCCGGCGGCGCGGAGCTCGAGGAGCTCAGCCACGAACTCAGCGCCCAGGAGGGCGCGGTGTCGGCGGCCGCGGCGAAGATGCTGGAGGAAGAAGTGCACGACCTCGGGATCACGGGGAAGACGCCGTGAACCGGTTTCGGCTCGGCAGCTGCCCGGACTCCTGGGGCGTCTGGTTCGCCGACGATCCGCGGCAGACGCCCTGGCAGCGGTTCCTCGACGAGCTCGCCGGGGTCGGCTACCGGTGGCTGGAGCTGGGCCCGTACGGATATCTGCCGACCGACCCGGCGCGGCTGCGCGACGAGCTCGCGTCCCGGGAGCTTCAGGTCTCGGCCGGCACGATGCACGGCTACAGCGCGCTGCACCGCGCGGACGCCTTCCCGGAGATCCTGGAGCGCACCCGGGCCGTCGCCGAGCTGACCGCCGCCATGGGGGCCCGGGACCTGGTCTTCGTGCCGGTGCCCGGCTTCCGCGACGACACCACCGGCGACTACCTGGAGGCCGGGACCCTCGACGACGACGGGTGGAAGACCCTGGTGCGCTCCACCAACGACCTCGGCCGGGTGCTGGCCGAGGACTACGGGGTGCGCCTGCAGTTCCACCACCACGCCGACAGCTACGTCGAGACCCGGCCGCAGATCGACCGGCTGCTCGCCGACACCGACCCCGCGTACGTGTCGATCTGCCTGGACACCGGGCACCTCGCGTACGGGGGAGCGGACGCGGCGCAGCTGATCGCCGACCACCCGGACCGGATCGGCTACCTGCACATCAAGCAGATGGACCCGGCGATCGTGGCCCGGGCGCGGGCCGAGGACCTGGCGTTCGGCCAGGCGGTGGCGCTCGGCGCGAGCTGCGAGCCGCCGGCCGGGATCCCGGACATCCCCTCGGTGGTCCGCGCGCTCGAACAGAGAGGCACGGACACCTTCGTGATCGTCGAGCAGGACATGTACCCCGTCGAATTCGACGTGCCGGCGCCGATCGCGGCCCGCACGTACGCCTATCTCCGCGCCGCCGGAGTCGGAGGGACGTCATGACGCTGCGGGTGGGGGTGATCGGCACCGGCATGATCGGCCGGGACCACATCCGCCGGATGACCACGGTGCTGGCCGGGGTGACGGTCACCGCCGTCACCGACGTCGACGTGGAGACGGCCAAGAAGGTCGCCGAGGGCCTGCCGGGCGCCGTCCTGCACGCCACCGGCGAGGACCTGATCGCCGACCCGGCCGTCGACGCGACCGTCGTCTGCTCGTGGGGGCCGACCCACGAGCAGTACGTCCTCGCGTCCATCGCCGCCGGCAAGCCGGTCTTCTGCGAGAAACCCCTGGCCACGACGCAGGACGCCTGCCTGCGCATCGTCGAGGCCGAGGTCGCGGCCGGCCGGCGGCTGGTGCAGGTCGGCTACATGCGCCGTTACGACGCGGCGTACCGGGCGCTCAAGCGGGTGGTCGACAGCGGCCGGATCGGCACGCCGCTGATGATGCACTGCGCGCACCGCAACGCGGACGTCCCGTCCTTCTACGAGAAGGAGAGCGCGATCACCGACACGGCCGTGCACGAGATCGACATGGTGCGCTGGATGTTCGGCGAGGAGATCATCGCGGCCCGGGTGCTGATACCGCGCAAGAGCCGCAACGGCGGGCCCCTGCAGGACCCGCTCCTGCTGATCCTCGAGATGGCCGGCGGCGCGCTCGTCGACGTCGAGATCTCCGTCAACATCCGGTACGGCTACGACATCCGCGGCGAGGTCGTCGGCGAGGACGGCACGGCGGCGCTGGGCGAGCTCAGCCCGGTGCTGGTCCGCGGCGCCGGACAGGCGGCGACGCCGGTGCCGGTGGACTGGCGGGAACGGTTCCTGCTCGCGTACGACGTGGAGATCCAGGAGTGGATCGACTCGATAGCGGGCGGGGGAGTGCCGCTGGGCCCGAGCGCCTGGGACGGCTACGCGGCGGCGGTGGTCTCCGACTCCGGTGTCGAGGCGCTGCGCGGCGGTTCCCGCGTACCGGTCACCCTCGCGCCCCGGCCCGCGCTGTACGACGCGGCGGTGGGGGTGCCGCGGTGAAGATCGCGCTGGATCCCTACATGCTGCGCCGGGTGCCGCTGCTCTCGCTGCCCCGGGTGGTCGCCGACCTCGGCTATCACCACATCGAGCTGTCGCCGAGGGACGACTTCATGCCGTTCTTCCTGCACCCGCGCGCCTCCTCGGCGGACGTGGCGGCGTTCCGGCGGGAGCTCGCCGCGGCGGAGGTCTCGGTGGCCTCGGTCCTGCCGCTGTACAGGTGGTCGGGCCCGGACGAGGACGAACGCCGCGCGGCGGTCCGGTACTGGAAACGCGCCATCGAGATCACCGTCGACCTCGGCGTGGACGTGATGAACTCGGAGTTCAACGGCCGCCCGGAGTCGTCGGCGGCGAGCGAGGCCCAGTTCTGGCGATCGCTGGAGGAGCTGCTGCCGATCTTCGAGCGCGAGGGCGTCCGGCTGGTCCTGGAGCCGCACCCGGACGACTTCGTCGAGGACGGCATCGAGGCGGTGAACCTGGTCAAGGGGATCAACTCGCCGCTGGTGACGTTCCTGTACTGCGCGCCGCACACCTTCCACCAGGGCGGCGACCTGGCCGCGGTGATGCGCCACGCGGGGCCGCTGCTGACCCACCTGCACATCGCGGACAGCTTCGACCACCGCGGCTCGTCGGGCCTGCGCTACATCGTGAACCCGCCGGGCTCGACGGTCCGCATCCACCAGCACCTGGACATCGGCCAGGGCGAGGTGGAATGGGACCTGTTCTTCCGGACGCTGGCCGAGACGGGTTTCGACGGCATCGCGACCGTCTGCGTCTTCGCCTGGGAGGAACGGGCCGAGGAGAGCTCCCGCTACAACCTCGCCCAGGTCGAGCAGTACCTGTCCAAGTACGCGACGACGTGATGCCGGTGGGTCACGCCAGCCCGGCCCGGGCGTCCGCCAGGCCGGCCTCGTTGCCGGCCTGGCCGTCGATTCCGGTGAGATCACCCGTCGCGATCCGGCGGGCGAAGTAGTCGGCCTGCACCGCCCACCGGAACCGCACAAGCGCCGGCAGGCCGCGCTCGACCTCGGCCGCCGTCACCACCCCCTGATCGAGATAGGCCCGGATCAGGGGGTGCGCGCGGTCCGGGCCGCCGGCGTACATCGCCGCCGACGCCAGGTCGTACAGCAGCGGGCCGGCGACGGCCGTGCTCCAGTCGATCACGCCGCAGACCCCGGTGGCCCGGTCCAGGCGGAACGCCTCCGGGGCCGGATCGGTGTGCAGCAGCCCCCACGACAGGGTCCGCGGATCAAGCTCGTCGTAGGCCGAGACCGCCGCGGCGACGGCGCCCCGGATCCACGGGCGGACGCCCAGGTGCTCGCCGCCCACGTCGACCCAGTGGAACCGTTGCTCGCCGGGGACCGACACGTCGCGCAGCGCCCGGTGCACCCGTGCCAGGGTCGCGCCGATCAGCCGCTGGTCGTCCGTGCCGGAAAGCTCCTCGCCCGGAACCCACGTCAGCAACGCCAGCGGCACCCCGCCGGCGTCGGCGACCCACTCCGCGCGGCGGGTCGGCTCCGGGGCGCCCGCCGGGATCCCCGCGCCCTCGAGCGCCGCCGCGACCGCGAGCCCGGCCGCGAAGCAGCGGCGTGAATCGGGCCGGACGGCCTTGGCGACCCAGCGCCGGTCGCCCTCGCTGACCAGCCAGGTCGCGGAGTTCATCCCGCCGTTGTGCACGTCGATGGTCGCCCTCGAAAGCCCCCACGAGTCCGCGAGGCAGGCGCGCAGTTCGACATCGCCGATCATCCGTGGCAGTCAACCAGCCCCGGGCAAGGGGCGGGGTGGCCGGTCCCGGGCCTCCCCGCCCCTCGTACGGCGGCGTCAGCCGAGCAGCGACCACCACTGGCTGCTGCCGGTGAACCGCTTGACCGGGTTCCCGTTCGTGGAGATCGAGTAGGACGGGGAGCCGCTGTCGGCGTACCCGTTCAGGGTGATCGACTCCATGTTCCAGTTGTCGTCGGTCTGGAACGTGCCGTTGTGCGAGACCATGCGCACCTTGATGCCGGTCACGTTGCAGCTGCTCACGTGCCAGTTGGTGTTCTGGTATGCGAGCTGGTAGCTACGGTTGCTCCAGTTGCCGATCCCGCCCGAGATGTGCTGCAGCTCCACGTCGCCGCCGCCGCGCTGGGTCAGCCACACGGTGACCTCCGAGTTGTCCCGCAGGTCGTCGCCGCCGGTCCCGAGGTTCAGGTAGAAGGCGCGCAGCTCGGCGCAGCCCCCGATGGGACCCGCCTGGGCGGCGGGTGCGGTGACGGCGAGGCCCGCGGTGGCGGCCAGGGCGGCGGTGACGCCGACGATGGTGCGCTTCAGGGCCGATACGGGGTTCTTGACCATTGTGGAGATCCTTTCGTCGCCGGCGTTCGGTGCCGGACGTCTGCCGAAGACAATCCGGCCCGTGAGCCCGTACCGGAAGGCTCGGCGGGGTTGTCCGGACAGGCCCGGACGGGGCCTGGCGGTTATCCGGACGGGGCCGTACGGCACGGCGGCCGGTATCCGATGCCAGGGAAGTGACGCGCCCATTCGGCACGGGTGAGCGTCGGGTAGGCGAGCGCGCAGACGCGGCCGGCCACCCGTTCGAGGCTCAGGTCCCAGGTCCGGACCGTGCCGTCGGCGCCGGCCGTGGCCAGGCGCCGGCCGTCCGAGGTGAAGGCCACGGCGCTGACGGTGGCGGTGTGGCCGGTCAGGGTGGCGATCTTCGCCGGCCGGCGGGGGTCGCCGACGTCCCACAGCCGCACGGTGTGGTCGCCGCTGCTGCTGACCAGCGTCCGGCCGTCCGGGCTGAACCGGACCTCCTCGATGTACGCGGTGTGCCCGGTCAGGGTGGCGAGGGCGGACGGGCGGTTGGGGTCGCTCACGTCCCAGAGCCAGATGGTGCCGTCGTTGGCGCCCGTCGCGAGGATCCGTCCGGCGGGGCTGAACGCGGCGGTGTTGACCGCGTCGGTGTGGCCGGCGAGCGTGCCCGCCTCGACCGGACGGCGGGGGTCCGTCAGGTCCCACAACCGTGCCGTGTGGTCGAGGCTGGCGGTCGCCAGGAGGCGGCCGTCGGTGCTGAAGACGGCCATGTTCAGCGCGTTGGTATGGCTCCTCGCCGAGAACGAGGACAGGGTGACCGGGTGGCGGGCATCGGCGATGTCCCAGAGCCGCACGGCCCGGCTGCGCGCGCCGAGCACCGCCAGCAGACGCCCGTCGGGGCTGCACACGGGCAGCGGGACGTCGCCGGCCAGGCGGTGCGGCACCTGCGACAGCTTCTTGACGTGCCGCGGGTCGTCCAGATCGGACAGCCGCACGGTGGTCGCGTTCGCGGAGACCAGCAGCCGGGAATCCTGGCAGAAGGTCACCGAACCGTCCGTGCGGACGTCGAGCGGGTCGGTCAGCCCGGAGGTTTCACCGGCCGTCCACGCCCGTACCGTAGGGGCCCGGCCGGGGCCGAGCAGCAGCCGGCTGTCGTCCCCGCCGAACTGCAACGGCCGGACCGGGTCCGATTGCCCGGTCGGCGCCGGACCGGTCAGCTCCCACAGCCGTACGGTGTAGTCGTAGCTGCCGGTGGCCAGGGTCTGGCCGTCCGGGCTGAACGCGACCCCGGCGATGGCGTTCGTGTCACCGGGTTCGTCGGCGTGACGGTCGAGGACGGTGATCGGCACCGGCCGGCGGGGATCCGTCACGTTCCACAACCTGGCCGTGGCGTCGCCGCTGCCGGTGGCCAGGGTCCGGCCGTCCGGGCTGTACGCGACCGAGTACACCAGGCCGGTGTGTCCCCTGATCACGCTCGACGAGATGCCGCGGGCGAGGTCCCACAGCCGGGCGGTGTGGTCATAGCTGCCGGTCGCCAGCGTCCGGCCGTCCGGACTGTACGCGATCATGCTCACCACATCGGTGTGCCCGGTCAGCACGCCGGCGCCGGCGGGCCGCCGCGGGTCGGTGACGTCCCAGAGCCGGACATCGCGCTCGTCGCCGCCGGCCAGGGTCCGGCCGTCCGGGCTGAACGCCACGGCGAACCACGCCCGCTTGCCGGGGAGGGTGGCGATCGGCCGGGGGCGCCGCAGATCCGTGACATCCCACAGCCGGATGGTTCGGTCCGAGCTCGCGGTGGCCAGGACGCGGCCGTCCGGGCTGAACGCCGCCTGGTCGACGGACCCGCGATGACCGGCGAGGACGGCGATCCGGGTGACGTTGCCCGGGTCCCGGACGTCCCACAGGCCCACCATGCGATCGGCGCTGGTCGTGACGAGGGTGGCGCTGTCCGGGCTGAACGTCACCGACGACACGTAGTCCGACGCCGCGTCGAGCACGGCCCGCAGCGTCGGGCGGTGCGCGACGCTGGTGTCCCACAGCCGGACGGTCCGGTCGCTGCCGGCGCTGGCGAGCAGCCGCCGGTCGGGGCTGAACTTCACGTCGTGCACGTACCCGGTGTGCCCGGTCAACCGGATCGAGTACGGCGCCGCGAACGAGCTGAGCAGCGCCCCCCGCGCCTCCGGGGTCCGGGCCAGACGGTACGCGGCCAGGCTCAACTGGTTGGCCAGGGCCGGATTGTCGCCGCGGAGCGGGTCGGCCTCCTGGGCGACCTGCCGGGACACCGCCTCGTCCCGCTGCCGGGTGGAGATCCGATCGCTCCGCGCCGCCACCACGGTCATGGTCGTGGCGAGCAGGAACAGCACGGTGAGCGCGGCCACCAGCTGGCGCAGGCGCCGGGTCCGGCGCCGGGCGGCGTGCTGCTCGGCGAGTTCGCGGGCCACCGAGGCGGCCAGGAACTCGCGGGCCACCGGGTTGAGCGCCGGCGCACCGGTGCGCTGCGCCCACTCCCGCGCCACCGCCAGCCGGGCACCCCGGTACAGGGCGGTGTGGCAACGCTGTTCCCGCTGCCAGGTGGTGGCGGCCTCGACGACGTGGCGGCGGGTGAGCATGCCGGCGCGGTCGACCTCCAGCCAATCGCGCAGCAGCGGCCAGGCGGTCAGCAGCGCCTCGTGGCTGAGCTGGACCCGGTCGGCGTCCACCGTGATCAGTCGCTGGGCGACGAAACGGTCGAGCACCTCGGTCACCTGGTCGGTCGAGCCGTCGCATTCGGTGACGAGCTCGGCCCAGTCGCGCCGGCGCCGGGTGTCCGGTGCGTCCGCGGCGATGTGTACGAGGCCGAGGAACACCTGCCGCGCGAGGTGACGCTGGTGCTCGTCGAACTCCGCGTACACCGCGTCGGCGGAGGCCGCCACGGCGCGATCGATGCCGCCGACCTCGCGATAGTCGGAGACGGTGAGCCTGCGGTCGCGGCTGTGCTGCCACGTCGCGAGCAGCGCGTGCGACAGCAGCGGCAGCACGGCGGCATCATGGGCGCGGGTGGAGACCTCTCCGGAGCCGACCTCGGCGAGCAGCAGCTCGACGAGACCGTCCGTCACCTCGACCCCGGCCTTGCGGGCCGGTTCGGTGATCGCGCGCCGCAGCTCCGCGTCCGCCATCGGGGCGACCGTGAGCTGATTGGCGCGTACCGCGGCGACGAGGTCGGGATGCCGCAGCAGCGGAGCGTAGAAGTCGGCCCGGAGCCCGATCACGATCAGGGCCCGCCCCGGCCCGGCCGCGGCGCACAGCGCGGCGACGAAAGCCTGCCGCTGCGTGCCGTCGACGCAGGTGGTGAACGCCTCCTCGAACTGGTCGACCACCAGCAGCAGGCGGTGCGAGCCGGGATCGGCGCGCCGGGCGTAGTCCGCCGCGCGGCCGGGGCAGCCGCGCAGGTCGGCCGCCACGTCCTCGGCCGGCAGCCCGGTCGCGGCGGCGAGCTGGGCCGCGAGCTCGTCCAGCGGCGAACGGCCCGGGGTGAACAACCGCACCGACCAGCCGCCGCCGGCGAGCCTGCCCCCCAGGACCGCGTGGATCAGCCCGGCGCGCAGCAGCGACGACTTCCCCGAGCCGGACGCGCCGACGACGATCTGCATCCCGCCGCCCGCCGCGTACCCGGCAGCGAGCCGATCGATCAGCTCGGCGGTCAGGGCCTCCCGCCCGAAGAACCAGTCCGCGTGCTCGGGTTCGAAGCTCGCCAGGCCCCGGTACGGCTCGGGGCCGAGCGGGCGGGGCCCCGGCGTCTGCCGCAGCCGCTGCCAGACCGCCACCCAGGCGGCAAGCGGTACGGGGTCGGTGACGCCGCACGCCCGCAGCACCTGGACGAGCAGCTCCCGCGAGGCCGCGGCGGGCAGGCCCCGGCCGGCGAACCAGTCGCCGATGGTGCTGTGGTTGCGGTAGCTACCGGTCTGGGCCGCGACCTGACGCACGCTCAGCCCGGCGCCCTGACGTAACAGGGTCAGCTCCCGGCCGAAGTCGTCCCGGGTCACGATCCGATCCGGATCGGCATCCGGTGCGGGCGGCGCCGCGGCCGATGAACCCCTTACTGCCATTCATCCCCCATCCATCCGGCCCGACAACCGCGCCGACGACAGGCCCCCCGGTCGACGCAGGTCGATGCACCTCAGACACGGGGCCGGACACTACCGTGACGCCGCAACGCCCCACAGACCGGTGGCAACCGTGAGTCGCGCTTCATACGCGCAGAGTCGTGGCCAATGTGGAGCGTCGGTTGCTGCCCCGATCGCCCGGTCGCTGTCCCGGTCGGCGAGAATCCACGCGTGGGGATCCTGCACGTCTTCGACATGGACGGGACTCTGCTGCGCGGCTCGACGGCCGGCCTGCAGGTGGCCCGGATGCTCGGCGGCGTCGAGGATCTGGTGGCGCTGGAGGCCCGCTACGGGCTCCCGCGGTCCCGCTGCGTCGCCTACGGCGACTCGATGTCCGACGCGCCGCTGTTCCGCCACCTCGGCGCGACGGTCGCGGTGAACGCCGACGAGCACCTGGACGGCCTCGCGGCGGCGACCTACCACGGCGACGACCTCAGCCGCCGACGCGGATCCGGGTCATCCCGTGCTTCCGTGATCTACCCTGCTCAGCTCCGAACAGATCCGGAGGATGAACGTCGATGGCACGAACCCGGCTTTACCTCGTCCGTCACGGTGAGCAGGATCCGGCCTCCGACCACGCGCCGGAGGGTGGTCTCTCGCGGCTCGGACGCGAGCAGGCGGACAGGCTGGGCCGACGGCTGCGCACGGTGCCCTTCTCGACCATCCACTACAGCCCGCTGACCCGGGCGGCCCAGACCGCGGACGTCGTCGCCGGCCATCTCCCGCGGGTGCCGAAGCATGCCTGCGATCA
This sequence comes from Actinoplanes sp. NPDC026623, assembly GCF_040638275.1. Taxonomy (NCBI): domain Bacteria; kingdom Bacillati; phylum Actinomycetota; class Actinomycetes; order Micromonosporales; family Micromonosporaceae; genus Actinoplanes; species Actinoplanes sp. NPDC026623. The sequence goes on from NZ_JBEZXZ010000053.1 coordinate 30,381, forward strand.
CGCGGCGGACCGAACACCGGTGCCTTCCGCCGAGCGCCGGGGCCTGTACCCGGACCGGTGGCATGCCTGGCTCGACGGCGTGCCCGCCGACGAGCGCGACGAGGACGCGGTCGCCCTGCGGGCCGCGGTCCACCACCTGGGCGTCACCGGCGACGAGGACCGCCACGAACTGCTGATCACCCACAACTTCGTGATCGGCTGGTTCGTCCGCCACGTGCTCGACGCCCCGGACTGGCGTTGGATCGGCCTCGACCAGGCCAACTGCGGCATCACCACCGTGCAGTGGGACTCCGATCGACCACCGGCCCTGCTCAGCTTCAACGACACCGGCCACCTGTAATCCCTGCTGCCTGCCGGGCTGCCGGGCTGCCCGGTTACCCGGCTGCCCGGCCCGTCCGCTCGGCTGCCTGTCTGTCCGGCTGCCTGCCTCGTAGGAGCCGAAGGCGGTGCCGAGGCCCGTCGGCGCCGCCCGGGCCTCGGCCTTCTCCAGGTTGCGGCTGGCGACCGCGACGAACGCGCCCGGGTCGGCCGCCACGACGGTGCGGCCGATCGCGGCGGTCGACGGCAGGCCCCAGCGGACTCGGGCCCTGGTCAGACTCCGGCCCTTTCACCGGCCGCGAGCAGGTTTTCGGCGGCGAGGCGCAGGCCCTCGACCTGGTCGAACTCCTGGTCCTCGTGCTCGATGTTTACCGCCATGCCGGGATCGACGGCGTGCAGGGCCTGCAGGAACGGAACCCAGAAGTCCTCGATGCCGTGGCCGCGACCGACCGCCACGAACTCCCAGGACGGGTTCTGCGGCCACCGGTTGAGGGTGTTGACGCCGCCGAGGTTAACCGGGTTGGCGTCGGCCGGCGTGCGGGTGAACCGGTCGTCGAGCACGCCGTAGAGCTTGACGTTGCCGGGGTTGATGCGGGTGTCCTTGGCCGCCGCGTGGAAGACCAGCTCGCCCAGGTGCTCCACGCAGGCGACCGGGTCCATGCCCTGCCAGAAGAGGTGGCTGGGGTCCAGCTCGGCCCCGACGTGGGTGGCGTTGGTCTGCTCGACGAGGCGTTGCAGCGTCGGCGGGTTGAAGACGAGGTTCTGCGGGTGCATCTCGATGCAGATCTTGACGTCGGCGGCCGCCGCACGGGCGTTGACGTCCTTCCAGAACGGGATCGCCACCTGCTGCCACTGGTAGTCGAGGATGTCGAGATATTGGCTGTCCCACGGGTTGACGACCCAGTTTGCGACGGTGCTGCCCGGGTGCGCGGCGGGCAGGCCGGACATCGCAACGATCCGCTTCACGCCGAGCGCGGCCGCCACGTCGATGGCGCGGTGCAGGTCGGCGGCGTGCCGGGGGCCGACCCGGGGATCCGGGTTGAGCGGGTTGCCGTTGACGTTCAGGCCGGTAAGGGCGATGCCGGCCTGGGCGAAGCGGCCGAGGTAATCCTCGCGGGCCCCGGCGCCGGCCAGGATGTCGTCGATCGGCAGGTGCGGTGCGGGCACGAAGCCGCCCGCGTTGATCTCCGCGCTGTTCAGCCCCAGCTCGCCGAGGATCTTGAGGGTGTCGTCGAGGGAGCGGTCGTGCAGGCAGGCGGTGTAGGCACCGAGCTTCATGCGGGGGACCTTTCCGGGAGCAGGGCCGGGATCAGAGATGGACGGGCTTGTCGGTGGCGGACACGATCGCGTCGAGCACGCGCAGGTTGTGCAGCCCGTGCGCCAGGTCGGGGCACGGCGGGAGCTGCTCGATGCCGGCGATCTGGTCGAGGAAGCTGCGGGCCTGGAACACGAAGAAGTCGTTCTGCCCGTGGCCGACGGTGGGGAAGTCCATGGGCAGGCCCCGGGCGATGTATGGATGCCAGGGCCCGATGTAGACCTGCCGGGCACCGTTGACCTCCTGCTCGGGACCGCCGTCGACGATGCTGAACTCGGCCGGGCGGGTCAGGTCGAACGACGCGGTCCCGTTTTCGCAGAACAGGTCGAGGCGCAGGGAATTGGCATGCCCGAAGGCCACCCGGGACAGCGAGAACGTGCCGAGCGTGCCGCCGTCATACGTCGTGGTGAAGGTGCAGATGTCCTCGTTTTCCACGGCGACCCGCTCATCGCTGACCTTGACGCCGCCGGAGTGTCCGACGGCCACCCCGAGCGGCTTCGGCCGGGAGGTGATCAGCGTGCTGAGTGCTGTGCCCTGGACGCCGGTGGTCGGGCCGCAGAAGAACTCGGCGAGGTCGACGAGGTGGCTGCCGATGTCGGCGAGCACGCCGGAGCCCGGACCGCCGAGGTAGCGCCAGCTCATCGGGCGCTGCGGATCGAATCCGTAGTCGGTCCAGTAGTTGCCGACGAGGTGCCGCACCCGGCCCAGCCCGCCGCGCAGGATCTGCTCGCGGATGGCGTTGATGGCGGGGGAGCGGCGGAAGGTGAAGCCGACCGCGGCGACGAGGTCGGTGGCCGCGGCGGCGTCGGCCATGGCCTGGGCGTCGGCGACGCTCGGCGCGAGCGGCTTCTCGCAGAGGACGTGTTTGCCGGCGGCCAGCGCCGCCTCGACGATCTCGCGGTGCAGGTTGTTGGCGACGGCGACGCTGACCGCGTCGACGTCGGGCGCGTCGATGACGGCGCGCCAGTCGGTCTCGGCGCGGGAGTAGCCGTAGCGCCGGGCGGTGTCGGCCGCGAAGGGCTCGTGCACGTCGGCGATGGCGACGAGGCGCGGCGCCGGGCCGGCCTCGAAGACGGTGGCGGCGTTGCGGTAGGCGTTGGCGTGTGCGCGGCCGACCATGCCGGCACCGATGACGGCCACGCCGAGGGACGGATGTGCCATGTGCGAGGACCTCCGGCTGAGGGGAGCGGAGTTCGGGTCGGGGCTCTTAAAGCGCTTTAACTTCGAGTACTATCCGAGTCGATCTCGTTGGGTGTCAAGGGTGTCAGCGGAGGTTCTGTAGTGGATCAAAGGCCCCGGCTCGATGACGTCGCCGCCCGCGTCGGCGTCTCCACCGCCTCGGTCTCGCTGGTGTTGCGTGGCGCGCCCGGCCCGAGCGCGGAGACCCGGCGCCGCGTGCTCGAGGCGGCCGCCGAGCTGGGCTATCGTGCCGACCGCACGGCGAGCCTGCTGGCCCGCAGGCGGCGGCACCTGCTCGGCGTCATGCTCGACATCCGCAGCGCCTTCCACGCCGAGCTGGTGGAGGAGATCCAGGCCGAGGCCGACCGGGTCGGCTACGAGGTGGTGCTCTCCACGCTCACCCGGCACCGCGACGAGAGCCGGGCGGTGGAGACGCTGCTCGACTTCCGCTGCGAGGCGCTGCTCCTGCTCGGCCCGGACGCGGCCGATCAGCGCCTCGCCGCGCTCGCGGCTCAGGTCCCGGTGGTGTCGATCGGCCGTCGCGTCGCCGCCGGCGACGTCGACGTGGTCCGCACGGCCGATCACATAGGGGTGTCGGAGGCGCTTGACCATCTGATCGGTTTCGGCCATCGGCGCATCGCCTTCGTGGACGGGGGCCGCGGCGTGGTCGCCGCCGCACGGCGGCGCGGATACCGCGACGGCATGCGCCGCGCGGGGCTCGCCGGCGAGATCAGGATCGTGCCCGGTGACCACACCGAGGAGGGCGGCATGCGCGCGGGCCGGCAACTGGCGGCGGGCCGCGACCGGCCGTCGGCCGTCGTGGCCTCCAACGACCGCTGCGCCGTCGGCCTCATGGACGCGTTCCTGCGCGCCGGCCTGGCCGTCCCGGGAGAGATCTCGATCATCGGGTACGACGACAGCACGCTCGCGCGCCTCGCCCACATCGACCTGACGACGGTCAACCAGGACCCGGCGGCGCAGGCCGCGCACGCGGTGCTCGCCGCGGTGCAGCGGCTGGACGAGGGCCGCAAGCAGCGGATGGAGGTGGTGCTCAACCCGCGCCTGGTCTTGCGGGCGAGCACCGCCCGGGTGGTGCCCGAGGGCGCGTCGTGACCGGGCGGGCCGGCCGGATCAATTCCTTCAATTCGGTAACGGCGGGTGAAGTCGGGCACGTGTCGGGGCCCGCTGTCAATAGCGTGGGCGGATGCGCTGGAGGTGGGCCTGTCTGACCGTTCTCGCCGCGTCCGCCCTGGCGGTACCGGTGCCGTCCGCTGGGGTCTGGCTGCGTGTCCCGGCGCGCCCGGTGGTTCTCACGATTCCGCGGGCCGTGCCGGCGCCCGCGGGGCTGCCGGTGATCGACTACCTGACGGGGCCGCGGGGCCTGCCGGCGGATTCGGGCCCGCTGTCCACCACGGGCCTGCATCCCGACCGGAACGTCGTCGTCTACGACGCACCGGGCGGCCGGCCGCGGGCCGTCCTGCCTCCGGCCATCGGCGGGCTGCAGGTGGTCCTGCCTGTCGTCTCGCGGCAATCCGGCTGGGTGGCGGTGCTGATGCCGACGGCGAACCGGCGGATGGGCTGGCTGCCGCCGCACGGGTGGTCCTCCCGGCCGCTGCATGACCACCTGGTGGTGCGGCGCGGTGCGCACGAACTGACCTGGTTCCGCGACGGCGTACGGCAGGCCGGCTGGACCGTCGCCACGGGCGCGAAGGCGACGCCGACGCCGCTGGGACGCACCTTCGTGCTGGGCGCGACGGGCACGCGCGGCTCTGCCTACGCGGGGCTGGATGCCCTGGTGCTCGGCTCGGTGCCCGAGGACAGGGGCGCGGTCGCGTGGTCCCTGCGCGGCGCGCACACGGGGGTGCACGGCTGGTACGACGAGAACGCGTTCGGCCGCAGCGTCTCCAACGGGTGCATCCGGATGCCGGCGGCGGGTCAGCGCAAGCTGCTGCGCAACATCGCACCGGGAACCCCCGTCACCGTCGTCGACTGAACCCCCCACCCGGCGGTCGAGAGTCGGCAGTGGGTGGCGGCACACCGCCGCCGGCCGGCCACTTGGGGCGTACGAAATCGGTCGGAACTTTTGTGGGACGGGTAGCGACCAATGACCGTGCCCGGCGCCCCGGCCGGGTTTGATCCGGAAGGTTTTCGATGTCCCTGTTGAAGCGTTCGGCCGTGGTGGCCGGGATGGTCGCCGCGTTCACCCTCGCCCTCGCGGTGCCCGCGTCAGCGCACGTCACGGTGAATCCGAACACGGCCGTCCAGGGTGGTTACACCAAGGTCACTTTCCGGGTTCCGAACGAGACCGACAACGCCAACACCGTCAAGGTCGAGGTCAACCTGCCCATCGACACCCCGTTCGCGTCCGTGTCGCTCAAGCCGGTCGCCGGGTGGAGCATGGTGGCCGAGAAGGCGAAGCTGGCCAAGCCCATCGACGCGCACGGCACGCAGATCAACGAGGCCGTCGCGAAGATCACCTGGACCGCGACCGGGGACGCCGCGATCAAGCCGGGGCAGTTCCAGGAGTTCGACGTCTCGCTCGGGCCGCTGCCGGAGGTGCCGCGGGTGGTCTTCAAGGCGCTGCAGACCTACTCCGACGGCACCGTGGTGCGCTGGATCGACGAGCCCACCACCGACGGCACCGAGCCGGAGAAGCCCGCGCCCGTGCTGACGCTCACCGCCGGCTCCGGCGACGCGCACGCCGCCGCGAGTGCGCCGGCGAAGGCCGCGCCGGCGGAGACCGAGGGCGACGGCAACGGGACCTGGGCCGGGCTGGTCGCCATCGCGCTCGGGCTGGTCGCCCTGGTGCTCGCGCTGCTGGCGTACCGCCGTGCCGGGGCCGCCCCGGCGAAGGCGGAGTGACCGACGAGCAGGTGACCGGGCGGGCGCCGGCCGCGGCGTTCGTCCGGGCGACCCGGTCGGCGGGCTTAGCGAGGGCGCCGGGTCAGTCTCCGGCGTAGGCCGCGTAGGTGCGGTCGGCGCGCTCGCGGGCGGTGACCGGGTCGGTGCCGTCCGCGATCGCCTCCGCGGCCCAGGCGTCGCTGCTCAGCCGCGAGAACCGCTTGCCTTCGTCGGAGACGATCCAGGCCATCGCGTCCTTGGGATCCAGGGCCGAGCCGGGGTCCGCCAGGTGCATGGCCAGTCCGTGCAGGGCCATGTCCCAGCCGATGCCGGTCGCGCCGGGGCCGAACTTGTCCCAGAACTCCTGCGCGACGTGCGCGACGTGTTCGAGCTCGAAGCGGGTCCGGCCGTCGCCCTCCGGGGTCAGGCGCACCTCGATCCAGCTGACGTCGCCGCCGTATTCCCAGGTGGCGGCGTAGCCGTGCGGTGCGTCGCAGCGCGAGATGGTGCCGCCGGCGTGGCCCTCGAGCTGGTACTTGCCGCCCTCGCGCAGCTCGCCCGAGACCGGCATGAACCAGCGGGGAATCCGCTCGGCGCTGGTGACCGCGTCCCACAGGTCGTCGATGCCGGTGTCGTAGACCTGGCTGATCGTCGAGATGCGGGCCTCGCCGGCCTCCAGCTGCCGGGCGCCGACGGTCCGGCGGACCGAATTGATCTGCTGCTGCACGTCAGGCATCGTGGTGTCCTTCGTCGGAGGAGTCGATGGGGTCGGCCGGGTCGGCGGCGAGGTGGCGCCGGCGTTTTCCGCGGGCGACCTCGGTCGCGAGGGCCGCGAGGTGTGGTGTCCAGAATCGCCGGAACCGCCCCAGCCACGCGTCCGCCTCGCGCAGCGCGCTGTCGTCGACCGCGTAGAGGCGCCGGGTGCCGTCCGGGCGCACGGTCGCGAAGCCGTTCTCCCGCAGCACCCTCAGGTGCTGGGAGACGGCGGGCTGGGTGATGCCGAACTCGGCCCGGATGATCTCGGTGACGGCGCCGGAGGTCTGCTCGCCGTCGGCGAGCAGCTCCAGGATCCGCCGGCGCACCGGGTCGCCGAGCACGTCGAACGCATGCACAGCCGCAGGCTATCAGTGCACTCTTATATAAGCAAAATCTAATTCAGGAGGCGTACCGCTTGGCGGCGCGTTCCCTCGCCTTGGCGGCCTCGACCTCGCGGTCCTTCGGCGGCGCGGTGGTCACCAGCGCCTCCAGCAGCGTGGCGGTGGCCGCCGCGACCGCGGCGACCGCCAGGTCGAAGGCCTCGGCGTTGCGCTGCGACGGCTGGGTGGTGCCGGCCACCTTGCGCACGTACTGCAGGGCGGCGGCCTGCACCTCGTCCGGGGTGGCGGGCGGCTCGAAGTTGTGCAACTGACGAATGTTTCGGCACATGCCATCGAGCCTAACCGGGCGGTACCGTGGCTTGGCCGGTGCCGCACGGGTCCGGATAGGTTCTCGGAGTGACCGTGGATCTAGAGGAACCGCCGACCGTCGCGCCGCCGCCCCCGCGGCCGCGCCGCCGCCCCCGCTGGCTGATTCCGCTGCTCGTCGTGGTGCTGCTCGGTCAGATGGCGGTCGCCATGGTGGTCACGGCGGTGCAGCAGACCCCGACCATCGACGAGCCGGTGTACGTCGGCACCGCGGTCACCTACCTGGAGCAGCGCAGCCTGCGCTACAACCCCGAGCACCCGCCGCTGGGCAAGATGATCATCGCGGCCGGGGTGGCGTTCGCGCACCCGCATCTCGATCCGGCGTTCCGGGGCTACCAGGGCGAGCTCGGGCGGCACGTGCTCTACGAGGCCGGCAACGACCCGTACGAGTTGATGTTCCTGGCCCGGCTGCCGATGATCATCCTCACGCTGCTCTTCGGGCTGGTGGCGTTCGCGTTCGCCCGCGACCTGGTGGGCCCGCTCGGCGGGCTGCTGGCGCTGACGCTGTACACCTTCTCGCCCGACGTGATCGCGCACGGGTCGCTCGCCACGCTCGACGTACCGGCGGCCGGGTTTCTGCTGACCGCGCTGTGGCTGTCGTGGCGGGCGCGGGCGCGCCCGTACCTGTATCTTCCGCTCGCCGGGGTCGCGCTCGGCGCGGCCCTGGCCACCCGGATGAGCGCGCTGCCGATGGTCCCGGTGGTGATGCTGCTGGCCTTCCTGGCGCTCAGGCGCCTGCGCGGGGTGGCCGCCGCGGTCGGGGTGGCGGTCATCGCGTTCGCCGTCATCTGGGTGGCCTACCTGATCGTCGACCCGCGGCTGGGGTGGGTGGAGCCGACCGGGATGCCCGTCGTGTCGGGGCTGCGCGGGCTGGTCGTCGACCTGCTGCCGGTGCCGGAGCCCTACCGCGACGGCCTGCGGATCCAGTTCGCCTTCGAGGACAAGGCGTTCCGCGGCTTCCTGTTCGGGCACCTCTACCGGGGTTCGCTCTGGTATTACCTGCCCGCCGCGCTGCTGGTGAAGACCCCGATCGGGATGATGCTGCTCTGGCTCGCCGGCACCGTGTCGATGCTGACCGTGCGCCGGCTGCGCGTGGCGGCGCTCTACCTGGTCCTGCCGGCCGGGCTGCTGCTCGCGGTCGCGATGACCGGCGCGCGCGACTACGGCACCCGGTACGCGATCTTCATGCCGATCTTCGGGGCCGTGGTCGCGGCGGCCGTGGTCGCCGTCAAATGGCGCTGGGCGCGGGTGAGCGCCGCGGCACTGGCGCTGTTCGTCGCGGTGAGCTCGCTGCGGACGTTCCCGTACTACCTGCCGTACTCGAACGAGGCGTTCGGCGGGCCGTCGGCGACCCACCTGCGGCTGCACGACTCGAACGTCGACTGGGGGCAGGACCTGGGGCGGCTCGCCGACCGGCTGCGCGAGCGCTACCCCGGCGAGCGGGTCTGGCTGGTCTACCGGGGCTCCGGCTCGCCGGCCGCCTACGGCATCACCGCGACCAGCCCGTACCGGGTGCCCGCCGACCAGGTGCACGGGCTGCTGGTGGTCTCGGACAGCTCGGTGGCGAAGGCCGGCACCGCGCTCAAGGCGCTGATCGCCTCCAGCGGGGAGCCGATCGACGAGGTCGGCCACTCGATCACCATCTACCGCCGCTGAGCGCTCAGCCGGCGGACGTCACCAGGGTGAACCCGTCGCCGTGCGCCTTCAGCAGCAGGAACTTCGCGTCGCGGCGGGAGCCGTCGGCGTTGAAGCTCATCCGGCCCGACAGCGTGGTCAGGTCCGTGGTGCTGATCGCCTTGCGGATCGCCTCGGGGTCGAGGCTGCCGGCCCGCCTGATCGCGTCCAGCGCCACGTTCACGGCGTCGTACGCCTCGACCGTCGACGGGCCGGGCGGGGTGCCGGCCGCGGCGCGGTAGCGGGCGGACCACTGCGCCAGCTCCGGCATGAACGCCGGTACGAGCAGGGCGGTGCCGTACACCTCCCGGCGCTGGGCGGCCGGCAGGTTCTGCAGCAGCGGGCCGTCCGTCGCGCCGTCACCGACGACGATCCTGCCCTTGAAGCCCCGGACGCGCAGGTCCTTGATCAGCTGGTTGGCCTCGCCGTAGTAGCCGGTGTAGTAGACGATGTCGGCCCCGTCGGCGAGCACCGACCCCGCGATCCGGGAGTAGCTCGACGCGCCCTGGCTGAGTTCCAGATCACCGGTGACGGCGAGGCCGCCGGCGTGCTTCGCCGCGGCGACCGTCGACTCGGCCAGGGTGACCGGGAAGCTGGTGCCGTCGTGCACGACCGCCAGCCGCTTGGCGCCGGTCCGCTTCATCCAGTCGACGGCGAACCTGGCCTCGGCCGCGACCGTGCCGCAGACCAGGAAGACGTTGTCGTACTTCGGCGCGAGCAGGTCCGTCGAGTTGGACTGCGCCACGATCATCGGCACCTGCGCCGCCCGGAAGGACTTCAGGGTCGGCACGGTCGCGCTGCTGCAGTAGCTGCCGACCGAGACCGAGATGCCCTTGTTGATCAGTGTGCGGGCGGCGGTGACCGCGGTGCCCGGGTCGCAGGCGTCGTCCTCGACGAGCAGCTCGACCTGGCGGCCCAGCACGCCGCCGGCCGCGTTGGCCTCGCTGACCGCCATCTTCGCCGCGGCGACCATCGCCTCGCCCGAGGGGCTGTTGCGACCGGAGAGCGGCACGAGCGTGCCGAGGCGGATGACCTCCGGCGCGTCGGTGCGGGCGGTGTCACCGGCCTGGTCCGCGCCGCCGCACCCCGCCAGGGCGGCCATCACGACTGCCACCGCGGCAGTGGAAAACAACTGTCGGCTGCGCATGGAACTCCCCGTCTTTTCGGCTCGGTGGTCTCATCGGTATCCGTCGCAGCCACATGAGCCCATTGCCTTCACCGCTGCCGATCGCTGCCGAACTTAGGGCCGTGATGAGGCGCATTCGGGGACGCAGTGTGGCGACGACCGCTGCCCTGGCTGGTGTGCTGCTGGCGCTGGCGGCGTACGTGATCCAGGGGACCGTGCACACCACCCGCGCGACCGAACAGCAGAGCCATGCGCTCGTGGTGGATTCGCTCTTCGCCGAGGCCCGGATCGCGATCGCGATGCAGGAGGTGAACCTGCGGCACTACCAGGTCGAGCCGTCGGTCGCCGTCAAGAAGCGCTTCGACCAGGTCGTGCGCACGGCCAACAACACGCTCACGCAGATCGCCTCCGGCGACGACGGCACGGCGCGGCGGGACGCGCTGCGCCTGCACGCCGAGCAGCTCGCCTATCACGCACTCGCCGAACGGCTGATCCTGCTGATCGCCGACAGCAACCCCGATCACCTTCAGCTCGATCAGCTCGAGGTGACCCCGGCCTTCTACACCCTGCAGGACGACGTCGACACGGTGGCGCGCGCCTACCACGATGCCGCCCAGCGGCAGGTCGCGGCGCTGCGCCTGACCCAGGGGCGGCTGCTGTTCGGCACCTGTCTCGGTTTCGGCGTCGGGCTCTGCCTGGTCGGCGTGATCCTGCGGATGATCCTGGGCTATCAGCGCCGGCTGCTCGAGCAGGCCACCGAGAGCCGGCACCTGGCCCTGCACGACCCGCTGACCGGCCTGCCGAACCGCACGCTGTTCACCCAGCGGATGCAGGGCGCGCTGGACGACGCCGCGGCGGCGGGGGACCGGCATGTCGCGCTCATGGTCGTCGACCTGAACGGCTTCAAGGCCGTCAACGACACGATGGGCCACCACGCCGGCGACCGGGTCCTGATCGAGTCCGGCCGGCGGCTGGCCGCCGGGGTCGGCGCGGACGGCGTCGTGGCCCGGCTCGGCGGCGACGAGTTCGCGGTGCTGCTGCCCCGGGTGACGGGCATCGCCGCGGCCACCGAGCTCGCCGAGGTGCTGGTCGCCGCGCTGCGCCGCGACTTCCTGCTTGACGAGGGACCGGCGGCGATCAGCGGCAGCCTCGGCATCGCGATCGGCCCCATGCACGGCGCCGGCGACGAGCTGTTCCGGCACGCGGACGCGGCGATGTACCGGGCGAAGAGCAACGGCGGCGGCGTCGCCGTCTACGACGCCGCCTCGGACGCCGAGATGCCGGACCGGATGGGCCTGTTCGCGGACCTGCGGACCCTGCTCGAGACCGCGGACCCGGGCGGTCAGCTGCGGCTCTACTACCAGCCCCAGGTACGCCTGAGCGACGGCGCCGTCACCTCGGTGGAGGCGCTGGTCCGCTGGCAGCACCCGGTGCGGGGCCTGCTGATGCCGGGCACGTTCCTGCCGATCGCGGAGAGCAGTGGCCTGGAGGTCCGCCTCACCTACCACCTGCTCGGCGTCGCCGTGCGCCAGGCGGCCGCCTGGCTGCGCGACGGACGGCAGTACAGCGTCTCGGTGAACGTTTCGCCGGGCTGCCTGATCGACCCGGGCTTCGTGGCCCGGGTGCTGAACACCATCGACGAGGCCGGGCTGCCGCCGGAGTTGCTGCGCCTCGAACTGACCGAGACCAGCATCATGGCCGACCCGGAGCGGGCGGTGCGCGCCCTGCACGAGGTCCGCGAGCACGGCATCAGCGTCTCGGTGGACGACTTCGGCACGGGCTTCAGCTCGCTGGCGCAGCTGCGGCGGGTACCGGCCGACGAGCTGAAGATCGACCGCACCTTCGTCCGTGACCTGACCGCGGGCACCCCGGACGCGGTCATGGTCCGCAGTGCGGTCGACCTGGGCCACAACCTCGGCCTGTCCGTGGTCGCCGAGGGCGTCGAGGACGTGGAGGCGCTGCTGCGCCTGCGCGAGATGAGCTGCGAGTTCGCCCAGGGCTACGCGCTGAGCCACCCGGTGCCGGCGGACCGGCTGCCGCAGGCCTGCCAGCAGGCCCAGCAGGTCGTCACGGAGGCGATCGCGCCGCTCGGCTCGATCGCCTGATCAGCGCTTGCCGGCCTCCCGCGCGGCCCGCTCGACCCGGTCGCGGTAGCCGCGCCACCAGGCCTCGTCGCCGGGCGGCATGTTGGTGGCGCCGAGCCGCATGCCCACCTCGCCGTCGATCAGCTCCCGGACCAGGTCGGCCTGGCCGGTGTGCCGGGCCGTCTCCGTGATCATGTGGACGATGATCCGGTGCAGGGTGGCGGTGGCGTGCTCCTCGGGCCACCAGGGGACCCGCCCCTTCGTGTCCAGCGGCAGCGCCTCGATGGTGGCGTCCGAATGCGCCCAGACCCGCCGGTAGAGGCCGATGACGTCGCCGCGTGACTCGTCCGCGGTGGCCCACATGTCGGCGTTCGGCTCGGCGTCGTCGTCCAGCCACGGCAGCGGCTGCGGGAACGGGCGGCCGAACGTGTCGCCCAGGTAGCCGGCCTCGATGCTGGCCACGTGCTTGACCAGCCCGAGCAGGTTGGTGCCGGTCGGCACGAGCGGCCGGCGTACGTCGTACTCGCAGAGCCCGTCCAGCTTCCACAGCAGAGCCTCGCGGGTGTTGCGCAGGTACCGGTGCAGGTCCGCCTTCTGATCATGATCAGTCATGCGGCACAGCATGCCAGCAGCCGGCCGGGTGCCGGAGTCAGCCGGCCGGCGAGGTCTCGTCGAAGGCGGCGCGGGCGCGGTGCACCCGATCGATGTTGGTCTCCGCCCAGCCCTTGATCGCGCGTTGCAGCGGCAGCAGGTCATCGCCCAGCTCCGTCAGCGCATAGGACACCCGCACGGGGACCGCGGCGGTGACCGTCCGGGCGATCAGGCCGTCGCGTTCCAGCTTGCGCAGCGTCTGGGTCAGCATCTTCTGGCTGGCGCCCGGTATCGCCCGCGACAGCTCGCCGTAGCGCAGCGGCCCGTCGGCGAGCGCGCTGACCACCAGGGTCAGCCACTTGTCGCTCAATGTCGCCAGTAGATCGTGGCCGGGGCACTCGGCCAGCGCGGCGTTGTAGGCGTCGCGGGCCTCTTCGCGGCGCTGCGCGGCGGACGTGGTGGTCATGTTCTCCGGGCCCCTTCCGGTGCGGTACGCACTCACAGGTGCGTCCTTACCGGCCGACGATAACGCTCCTAGCGTCGACGGCATGAGAGCTGTGATCGTGCGCCGCTTCGGCGGCCCGCAGGTGCTGGAAGTGGCGGAGCTGCCCGAGCCGCGGCCGGGGCGTGGCCAGGTACGGATCCGGGTCGCCGCCGCGGCCGTCAACCGCATCGACCTGTCCACCCGGTCCGGCGCGCTGACCGAGGCCGGGCTGCTGGCGCCGGCGCCGGCGGTGGCGCTCGGCTGGGACGTCGCGGGGGTGATCGACGAGGTCGGCCCCGGTGTCCGGCGCGGCGCGGACGGCGACGCGGTCATCGGCCTGCGTGACGTGCTCTCGGCGGGCGGGGCCCAGGCCGAGTGGGTGGTCCTCGACGCCGCCGCGACGGCTCCCGCGCCGTCCTCGGTGTCGGCGGCGCAGGCGTCCGCGCTGCCGCTCGCCGGCCTCACCGCCGATCGCGCGCTGAGCCTGACCGGCCTGGTCGCCGGGCAGAATCTGCTGGTCACGGGCGCGGCCGGCGGGGTGGGCGGCCTGCTGCTCGAACTCGCGGCGCTGCGCGGGATCCGTACGGTGGCGGTCGCGGGCGAGGCGGACGAGAAGACGGTGCGAGGGTTGGGCGCGGACGAGTTCGTGGCCCGCACGGATCGGCTCGGCGCGGCGGTGCGGGAGGTGGCGCCGGGCGGGGTCGACGCGGTCGTCGACGCCGGGGTCGCCGGGATCGCGGCGCACGAGGCGCTGCGCGGCGGGGGCACGTTCGTCGCCCTGGTCGCGCCGTTCGCCCCGCCGCCGTTGCGCGCCACCCGGGTGCTCGTGCAGGAGGTCTTCGCCGACGGCGCCCGGCTCACCGAGCTCGCGGCGCTGGTCGACGCCGGCCGGCTGACGCCGCGGGTGGCCGGCACGCTGCCGCTGGAGGAGGTCGCCGGCGCCCACGAGCGGATGTCCGCGGGCGGGCTGCGCGGCCGCCTGGTGCTCGTTCCTTGATCGGTGTTTACCCGCCCGCCATAATGCATATCAATTTGATAGGTAATGTGGCGCCATGACGACAGCAGCGGTGCGCCTGCCGGGCGTGGAGGAGACGGCCTTCCGGCGTCAGTTCGAAAGGGACGCCGTCTGGAGCCGGATGATCGCTCCCGGCGCTCGGGTCCCGGCCCTGCCCCTGATCGAGGTGGACCTCGGACCGATCCACCTGGACCGGTTGCTGCACACCGGGCCGGTGGTGCTGGTCTTCTTCCCGTACGACGGCTCGGCGTCCTGCGACGCCCTGCTGGCCGGCTGTCAGCGCGATCTGCTGCCGCGCTGCGCCGACGCGGACGCCCACCTGGTCGCGGTGAGCCCGCAACGCGCGGACCTGCTGGCCGGGGTCAAGCGCCGGCACGACCTCGGCTACCTGGTGGCGTCGGATCCCCGGCACGCCCTGATTGACGCCTTCGCGATCGGCTACCGCAGCCCGGAGGCGAGCGGGGCGCTGGGCACCGGCCGCTCGATCCTGCCCTACCCGGCCGTGGTGGTGGCGGACCGCACGGGAACCGTCCGCTACGTCGACATCCGCCCGGAGGGGGCTCCGCCCACCCCGGCGGCACCGGTCATCGCGGCCCTCGGATTTATATAAGCACTGTTATATTGGCCGCATGACCGAACCCGACCTGCTCGACAGCAGCTACTACGGCGACCTGTTCCGGCTGCTCGCCGAGATGGACCACGACATCGCCGGCCTGTACGCCGAGGCCGGCATCGAAGGCGTCCGGACCCGGTTCGTCGGGCCCCTCATCGACCTCGGCCGGCGTGGGCCGCTGACCATCCAGGAGCTCGCCGACGCCCGCAAGGTGACCCACTCGGCGATGAGCCAGACCGCGGCCGCGATGCGCAAGGCCGGGCTGGTGGAGCCCGCCGAAGGCGCCGACGGCCGCACCCGCCGGGTGCGGCTCACGGAGCGGGCCCGGGAGCTGGTGCCGTTCCTGCAGTCCGAGTGGCGCGCCACCGAGGCGACCGTCCGGGCGCTCGACGCCGAGCTGGCCCACCCGCTGATGCGGGCGGTCGCCGACGTGCGTGCCGCGCTCGCCGCCCGCCCGTTCGCGCAGCGGCTGCGCGACCACCTCGAGCAGCAGCCGTGAGCGCCGCCGTCCTGGTCGACCTGCGGCCGCTGCGGGAGAACCGGGTCTTCCGCCGGCTCTGGCTCGGCACGACCGCGTCCGGATTCGGCGGGCAACTGGGCGCGTTCGCCGTCGTCTACTACATCTGGGAACGCACCCACAACGCCGCGATGGTCGGCCTCGCGGGCCTCGCCACCGCCGTGCCGCTGATCGTGCTCGCCCTCGTCGGCAGCGCCTTCGTGGACCACGTCGACCGGCGGCGGCTGGCGCTCGGATGCGCGTTCGGGCAGATCGCGGTCAGCGTGTGCATGGCCGCGGTGGCCGCAACGGACGCCGGCGGCGTGCCGCTCATGCTGGCGCTCGCGGGCCTCGCGTCGGCGCTCTCGGCGCTCGGCGCGCCCGCCCGGCACACGTTCGTGCCGGCGCTGCTCGCCGGCGACCGGCTCGCCGCCGGCCTCGCCCTCAACCACCTGTCGTTCCAGCTGTCGCTGCTGCTCGGCCCGGCCGCGGCGGGCCTGGTCACCGCCGGCTGGGGTACGGCCTGGTGCTTCGCCGTCGACGCGGCCACCTTCGGCTTCGCGCTGATCGGCATCGCCGGACTGCCCCGCGGCCTGCCCCGCGCCGAGGGCCGTCCCGGCGCGGCGGCGGTCGCCGACGGCTTCCGCTTCTCCGTGCGTACGCCGCAGGTGCGGGGCGCGTTCCTCGCCGACCTGGCGGCGACCGTGCTGGCCATGCCGTTCGCGCTGTTCCCGGTGATCAACCAGGAGCGGTTCGGTGGCCGGCCGGAGATCCTCGGCCTGTTCCCCACCGCCGTGGCGGTCGGCGGGGTGCTGGCCTCGCTGCTGTCCGGACTCGCGACGCGCCGCCGCCACCCGGGCCGGACGCTGCTGGCCTGCGGCGCGATCTGGGCGGTGTCGCTGGGCGCGGTCGGGCTGAGCGGCCACCTGCCGGTCGTGCTGGCCCTGCTCGCGGTGGCCGGTGGCGCCGACACCTGGGCGGTCGTGTCCCGGGGCACGGTCGTGCAGTTCTCGACGCCGCCCGGCTACCGGGGGCGGGTCTCGTCGCTGGAACACATCGTCGGATCGGCGGGGCCGCAACTGGGCAGCCTGCGCGCGGGTCTGGTCGCCGCGGCGAGCTCCGGTGCGGCGTCGCTGGTGCTCGGCGGGGTCCTCGGCCTGCTGGCCACCGCGCTGATCGCGGTGACGACGCCGGCGCTGCGCCGGTTCACGGTGCCCGATCCGGTCGCCGAGCGGGCGCGGCGCGCCCCGGCG
>NZ_JBEZXZ010000054.1:0-46253 GCF_040638275.1 Actinoplanes sp. NPDC026623
GGGCGACCTTGGCGACGCGGGGCGCCCGGCGCGACCTCCGCGGCCTGCGGCTCGCCTGATCCCACGCCCGGCACGCTGATACCGATCCGCACCCCGACGCTCACCGGTTTGCCCTCCGCTACCCGCAGCATTGCCGAGTGGACCTCACCCCCCGGGTCCCGCTCCTGCGAAAGGTCAGCGCATGGGATTTGCGGCGCGCACGCTCGTCGACGCCTTACCCGGTCCGGCGGCGATCGTGGACTCGGACGGCCGCGTCCTGGTCGCCAACGGTCGCTGGCGGCCGGACGGCGACGACGGGTATCCCCACGAGGGCGCCCTGCTGACAGACGGCGAGCACGACTGCCCGGCACACGACCGGATGCTGTCCGCCGCCCTGCTGCTGACCCCCCGGTCGTCGCCGGCCGTGCTGGCCTGCCGGTGCGACTCGCCGGGCGGGGACGGCGTGCGGATCACCCACCTCGAGAGCGACTGCGGCGCGCACCGGCGGCTGGTCACGGTCGAGCACGCCGCGGCCCCGGCCGGCGCCGCCGCGCAGGACGACGGCGCGGCGCAGGCCAAGTCGCAGTTCCTGGCCCTGCTCGGGCACGAGATCCGGACGCCGGTCACCACCGTCGTCGCCGCGGTCGAGCTGCTGCGCGCCCAGCCGCTGAAGCAGGAGGTCCGGGAGGTCGTCGACAGCGTGCACCGTTCCGTGCACGCGCTCAAGGCCCTGACCGACGACCTGCTCGACCTGGCCCGGCTGGAGACCGGCGTGCTGCGGGTGGAGCAGGAGCCGGTGGCGATGCGCCCGGTGCTGGAATCGATCGTCGAGCCGCTGCAGCAGCAGGCCCGCCGCAAGGGCATCCTGCTGCTGGCGGCGCCAGCCCCGGACCTGCCCCCGACGGTGCTCGGCGACGTGCACCGGCTGCGCCAGGTGCTGACCTGCGTGGTCGGCAACGCGATCAAGTTCACCGAGGCCGGCGAGGTCGTCGTCACGGCCGCGCCCGACGGCGACGACGCGTACCAGATCATCGTCTCCGACACCGGGCCCGGCATCGCCGGGCCCGACCGGGCGCGCATCTTCGCCCCGTTCGTGCAGGCGGACTCCTCCGCCGCGCGCCGGCACGAGGGCGCCGGCCTCGGCCTGGCGCTGGCCGCCCGGCTGGTGGAATGCATGGGCGGCACCATCGAGGTGCGGTCGCAGCCCGGCGAGGGCTCACAGTTCCTGATCCGGCTGCCGCTGCGGGCCGCGCCGCAGCCGCCGGGCACGCAGGCGCCGCCGCCGCTGACCCACCGCCGGGTCGCGGTCGTCGCGCCGTCGCCGCGCTCGGTGCTGGCCCTGTCCTGGCTGCTCACGAGCGCGGGCGCCGAACCGGTACCGATGCGCTTCGAGAACCTCGCCGAGCGGGTCCGCGACGTCGACACGGTGCTGTGGTGCGACGACTCGCACGACCCGGAGGCCGTGCGCCGCGCCGACACCGTCATCGAGCTCCTCGGCCCCACCGGCCGGGCCCAGATGATCAGCACCACGGACCCGCGTACCGGCATCGTCCGCAAGCCCGACGTGCTGACCGCCCCGCTGGTGCTGCGCCGCCTGGTCGCCGCGCTGAACCAGGAGCGCACCGGCGTGCGCGGCGCGCCGATCACGGTGCCGCCGCTGAACGGGGGCAGGGTGCTGCTCGCCGAGGACAACGACGTCAACCGGACCGTCTTCCGCCGCATGATCGAGCTGCTGGGCGTCGAGTGCGACACCGCGGCCGACGGTTCCGCCGCGGTGAGCGCGCTGCTCGGCGAGACCTCGTACGACGTGGTGCTGATGGACGTGCAGATGCCGCGCACCGACGGGCTGGAGGCCACCCGGCAGGTCCGTGCGGCCGGCTGCGACACGCCGATCCTGGCCCTGACGGCGACGGCGCTGCGCGGCGACCGGGAACGCTGCCTGCAGGCCGGGATGAACGGGCACCTCAGCAAGCCGATCACGCTGCCCGAGCTGCGTGCCGCGCTGGAGCCGTACCTGACCGCACCCGCGGAGCCCGCGGAGCCGGAACCCGGGCCGGGGCAGGACTTCCCCGCGCCGGACCTGAGCAAGCTGCGCGACCTGGAGGAGCAGCTCGAGGACCGGGCGCTGGTCGTGACCACCGTCAACATGTTCCTCTCGCAGCTCGACGGGCGCCGGTCGGCGCTGGCCGAGGCCCTGCGCAGCCAGGACCACGACAGGCTGCGGGCCACCGCGCACACGCTCAAGTCGTCGAGCGCGCTGCTCGGCGCCGACCCGCTCGCCGAGGCGTGCGCCCAGGTCGAGCGCAACGCGATCGCCGGCACCAGCGCACAGGACCTGACCGCGCTGGTCGCCGACGTGGAGAGCGCCGTCGCCGGCGCGATCCGGGTGATGGCCGGCTATCTCAGCGACGACGAAAGGGCCGATGGTGCGGTACGACGCTGACTCCCCCGGCCCCGACCTGTACGCCGAACTCGAGCGCGAGCGCCTGCGCAACGCCGAGCTGGAGCGCCGGGTCGGCGAGCTGAGCCGTTCGGTGCGGGACCTCGAGGCGTTCGCCCGGGAGATCAGCCACGATCTCAAGGCGCCGCTCGCGGGCATCTGCGGTTACGCGCAGCTGCTCACCTACCTCGACGTCGGCCACCCCCGCCCGGCGGACTACGACGACTTCGTGGCGGAGATCAACCGGGGTACCGACCGGATGAGCCGCCTGATCGACGACGTGCTCGCCTACTCGACGGTCAGCGGCGCGAGCCTGCACCTGACGACCATCGACCTGGCCGCCCTCGTCGACGACGTGGTGGCGGATCACGCCGTGGTACAGCTGCAGCCCAGCGCGTCGGCCCGGCCGGCGCCCCAGATCACCTGGGACTTCCTGCCCGCGGTCCGCGGCGACCACGGCATGCTGCGCCGGTTGCTGGAGAACCTGCTCGGCAACGCGATCAAGTACGTCCGGCCCGGCGAGCCGGCCCGGGTGCACATCGCCGCGCGTACCGGCGACGACGGGTTCGTCATGGTCGAGGTGACCGACGAGGGCGTCGGCGTGCCCGACGGGCAGCACGAGGCGATCTTCGGCGAGCTGCACCGGGCGCACGCGGACGCCTACCCCGGCACCGGGCTGGGCCTGACCATCTGCCGCCGCATCGTGCAGCGGCTCGGCGGCTCCATCGGCGCCGACCCGCACCTGCGCCGTGGCGCGCGGATCTGGTTCACCCTGCCCGCCGCCGGCCCCACACCTGCGGGTCAGGTGTCGGTCGCGGCCGACATGACCCGCTGAACCACCGAGAACCAGCCCGCCGGCCACCGGCCGGCGGGCTTGACCCTAAACAGAGACGCGCTTGAGATCGGCTTGAGGTTTCCCTCCGATCTGACCGCTGAACAGTTCGAATTCGAGAAGAGGCCAGATGAACGCGAGGCGAATGCTCACCAAGGTGAGCTACGGATTGCTCGGAGCGGCGGTGACCATCGTCGGCACGCCGACTGCGGTGTACGCGGCCGCACCGGAGGCCCCGAAGAGCTTTACGGCCGCCCGCGCGGCGAGCGACATGAAGAAGATCAACCTGGCGTGGAAGGCGGTGCCGGGCGCCGACCACTACGTGATCGAAACCGTCGCCGGGAACGTCGAGTCGGTCGTCAACGTGCCGGCGTCTTCGCTCAGCTACACGGTCGACGCGTCCGACATCTGCACCTCGTACAAGATCCGGGTGGGTGCCGCCGACGCCGCCGGGAACACCACGAGCACCACCTACTGGACCCTGAAGTCGCTCGCACCGACCTACATCTCCGGCGTGACCAACGGCCGCGAGGACGACGGCACCACCATCTGGGAGTCGTGGAAGGCGCCCGCGTGGGCCGGCGAGTCCCCGCTGACCGGTTACCACGTCGTGTTCTCCCGCGTGTCGGACGGCGGCGTGATGGCCGACGAGGTCGTCACCGACACCACGTACCGCTACAAGGGCGTCGACCCGGCCCGCGCGTACAACGTCTCGGTCACCACGATGAACGCCTACGGCGAGTGCTCGCCGGCGAAGTCGACAGTCGACCGCTACCGTCCCGCCGACGTCACCAACCTGACCGTGCAGCGCCGCGCGGACGCGCCCGGCACCGTCGAGGTGCTGTGGAAGCCCGCCGCCGGCGGCCTGACGCCGGACTACTACCTGGTCAGCTACGGCCAGGACAAGATGCTCAAGTCGGTGCGGATCGACGCGCCGGCCACCCAGGCCATGCTGAGCCTCGACATCGCCAAGCCGTGGACCATCGAGGTCAAGGCGTACAACGCCAACGGCGGCAGCAACGCGGTGACCGGCTCGGTGCCGGTCTGGACCCCCGCCCCGGTGACCCCGCCGACGAGCGAGCCGGCCCCGGTCGACCCGTCGGCCACCCCGGGCGAGCCCGGCGGTGACTCGTCGACGACCTCGACGACGGTGAACACCGGTTCGGACCGTACGCCCCCGACGATCACCACGTCGCTGTCCACCACGCCGAAGAACGGCTGGTTCCGCTCGGCCGTCACGATCCACTTCACCTGCTCCGACAGCGGCAGCGCGATCGCGACCTGCCCGGCCGACCTCGTCGCCGACAAGGACGGGTACGCCGCGAAGTACTCCGGCACCGCCGTCGACAACGCGGGCAACACCACCACCATCACGCAGCCGCTGAGCATCGACCAGACGCCGCCGACGGTCACCGCCAAGGTCACCGGCGACAAGAACGCCGACGGCTGGTACACCGCCGCCCCGACGGTCCACTACACCTGCACCGACACCGTCTCGGGCTACAACACCCTCAACGTCTGCCCCACCGACATCACGGTCACCGCGGACGGCGCGAACCAGAAGATCACCGGCACCGCGTGGGACAAGGCGGGCAACACCGCCCCCGAGAGCGTGATCGTCAGCCTCGACCGGACCGCGCCGGTGATCAAGGCCACCGTCATCGGCGCCACCCCGAACGCCGAGGGCTGGTACACCACCGCCCCGACCGTTCACTTCACCTGCTCCGACACGACCTCCGGCATCGTCAGCTGCCCCGCGGACATCAAGGTCACCAAGGACGGCCTCGGCCAGGAGTTCACCGGCGCCACCTCCGACAAGGCGGGCAACAGCTCGACCGCGACGGCGAAGGTCAACCTCGACCGCCAGATCCCCGGGTTCACCGCCGACATCATCGGTGACGCCAACGCCGAGGGCTGGTACCGCACCAATCCCACCCTGCACATCGACTGCTTCGACGCGGTCTCCGGCATCGCCAGCTGCAGCCCGGACCAGAAGTTCGAGGGCGAGGGCTCGAGCCGGGAACTCGCGATCATCGCGGTCGACAAGGCCGGAAACCGCGCCGAGGCGGCCACGTTCGCCGACGTGGACACCGTCGCCCCGTCGATCACCGCCTCGGTGATCGGCACGGCCAGCGCCGACGGCTGGTACAACACCGCGCCGACCGTCCACTTCACCTGCGCCGACACGACCTCCGGCATCGCCACCTGCCCCGCCGACATCGTGGTCACCAAGGACGGCGCGCAGACGCTGACCGGCGTGGCCGTGGACGTGGCCGGCAACTCCGCCGAGGCCTCGGTGACGCTCAACGTCGACACCGGTGCGCCGCAGGTCAAGGCCGACATCGTCGGTGTCGCGAACGCCGACGGCTGGTACAACACCGCGCCGACCGTCCACTTCACCTGCACCGACGCGTTCTCCGGCGTGGCCACCTGCCCCGCCGACGCGAAGGTCGCGCTGGACGGCACCCAGAAGGTCGTCATGGGTACCGCGTTCGACAAGGCCGGTAACTCCGGCACCGCGTCGATCACGCTGAACCTCGACCAGACCGCCCCGGCGATCCTGGCCACGCTCGTGGAGCAGGCGAACGCCACCGGCTGGTACCGCACCGCACCGACCGTCCACTTCACCTGCACCGACACCGGCTCCGGCATCGCCACCTGCCCGGCGGACGCGAAGGTGACGACGAACGGCGCCGGCCAGAAGGTCACCGGCACGGCCGTCGACAAGGCCGGCAACACCGCCACCGCCACCGCCACGGTCAACGTCGACCTGCTGGCCCCCGAGGTCACCCCGACGGTGGAAGGCACGAAGAACGCCGCCGGCTGGTACCGCACCACGCCGACCGTCCGTTACGACTGCAAGGACACGGTCTCGGCCGTTGCCACCTGCCCCGTCGCGAAGACGGTCACCGCCGAGGGCACCGACGTCAGCGTGGCCGGCACGGCCAGTGACAAGGCCGGCAACACCACCGCCAGCACGCTGAGCCTCAACATCGACAAGACCGCCCCGGTGGCCTCGGTGCTCGGCGTGACCAACGGCGCCACGTACGACGCCGACAAGGAGCCGACGGTTTCCTGCGGCACCACGGACCTGGGCTCGGGCGTCGCCACCAACGCGACGGTCACCAGCGACACGGCCGACTCGGGCGTGCACACGGTGGTCTGCTCGGGCGGCGTCGACAAGGCGGGCAACACCGCCGCGCCGGTGAGCGTGAGCTACACCGTCAAGGCGACCAACGCCTGGCTGCTCAACCTGACCCGTCAGTACCTCGGCACCGCCGGCGCCTCGGCGATGAAGGACTTCGAGGCCGCCCTGGCCAAGGACAACTACTCGAACTACCGGGCCAAGGTGACCGCCTACTCCAACGGCAAGAACCCGCTGCTCAGCCCGGACGAGGCCGTGACGCTGACCTTCTGGTCCTACCTGCTGGACCTGAAGCACTGATCGAACGGAACGGATGAATCGCACGGGCCGGGGCTCTACACGAGTCCCGGCCCGCGCGCGTTTCAGTGCCCGGGACCCGTGACGATCCTGCGCCGCTCGGACTCGTGCGCGCCGCCCTTCTTCGCGAGGGTGGCGCACGCCTGCGCGATGTCCCGGGCGAGCGTGTCGACGTGCTCGCGGGACATCGTCTCCTTGACCAGCGCCCGCATGATCGTCACCTCCTGCGCGTCCGGCGGCATGGTGTACGCGGGCACCATCCAGCCGCGCTCGGCCGACAGCTGCCAGGCGACGTCGAACTCGTCGTAGCCGTTGTCGGCGGCGAGCCGGAACGCCACCAGCGGCAGCTGCTCGTCGTGCGCGCCGATCAGCTCGAACAGGCCCATCTCCGTCAGCTTGTCGCCGAGCACCCGGGCGTTCGCCTGCATGTTCCTCATGATGTAGGTGTAGCCGGCCCGGCCGTACCGCACGAGGTTGTAGTACTGGGCCAGCACCATCGACGAGCCGGTGGAGAAGTTCAGGGTGAACGTCGAGTCGGTCCTGCCCAGGTAGTTCTCCTTGAAGACGAGGTCCTCGGCCAGGTCGGACCGCTCGCGGAAGATCAGCCAGCCGATGCCCGGGTAGACGAGTCCGAACTTGTGCCCGGAGACGTTGATCGAGCGGACCTGCTCGAGGCGGAAGTCCCAGGCGGAGTCGGGATAGAGGAAGGGCCACACGAACCCTCCGCTGGCCGCGTCCACGTGCAGCGGCACGTCGAGGCCGCGCTCGCCGCGGATCCGCAGCAGCAGGTCATTGATGCCGACGATGTCGTCCTTGTGCCCGGTGAAGGTCGTGCCGAGCACGGCCGCGACGCCGATGGTGTTCTCGTCGATGTGATCAGCCACATCGTCCGGACCGATCGTGTACCTGTCCGGCCGCAGCGGCACGATCCGCGGCTCGACGTCGAAGTAGCGGCAGAACTTCTCCCAGACCACGTGCACGTCACCACCGAACACGAGGTTGGGACTCGCCGTCGCGGCGCCCGCACCCTTGCGGCGCTTGGCCCAGTTCCACTTGAGCGAGAGCCCGCCGAGCATGATCGCCTCGGAGGAGCCCTGGGTGCGCGCGCCGGTGGTCTCGCCCGGCGCGTGGAACAGGTCGGCGATCATCCGGATGCAGCGCTGCTCGATCTCGGCGGTGCGCGGATACTCCGCGTGGTCGATGAAGTTCCGGTGCAGGTTCTCGGCGATGATCCGCTGCGCCTCGGGCTCCATCCAGGTCGTGACGAAGGTCGCCAGGTTCCGGGTCGGATCGCCCTCGAGCGCCAGATCCTCGGCGACGAGACGCATCGCGTCCTGTGCGGTCATGCCCGTCTGCGGGAACTGCCGCGACGGTACCTCGCTGGTGACGAACCGGTTGCCGAACAGCGCGGCGTCGGCGTCGGAAATGGCGGTCATTCGCTCTCCTGGTTTCGATCGCGGGGTTCCGGCAGTGGGACGGCCGGGCGAACGGCCCGCCGCCATGCCGGGAACATCAATGCGGCTCCGGCCCCGAAGCACAGCGCGCCGAGCAGGGTGCCGGCGACGGCGACCCGCTCGTTGATCGCATCACCGGAGCCCGGTAGCACGAAGCCGGCCAGGGCCGACGCCATGAACAGGACGGATCCGATCAGGTTCAGCCAGGCGATCACCCAGGGAAGCGACCGCGGCCGCCACGCCCGGAAGCCGCCGACCGCGAGAACGGCGAAGGCGCTCGACGCCAGGAAGAAGGTCGATCCCACGACGTCGGGCCGCCACACGTGCCGATCCTGTTCGTGCACCGAGGCGTTCTGGAACAGGGCGCCCAGGGTGCTCGCGTTGAAGTACAGCGTCCCCGCGAACTGCGTGACCGCCGCGAGCCAGCCTCGGTCCTCCGGCAGCCAGCGCCAGGTCGTCACGGGCTCCGGCGTGTGCTGCCGGCTCTCGTCGACATCGGTCATCGCCGGGGTCTGAGCCTGCAACAGCTGCAGGTACGACGCCGAGGTGAAGAAGATCGAGCCGACGAAGTAGGTGACGGCGTCGGCGAGCCCACCGACCGCGTCGCTGTACGCCGGCACCGATCCCAGCACGAAGCACGACGAGCCCACGACGAACAGGCCCGCGGTCGCCGCGTTGAGACGTACCGGCCGCATCCTCATGCCGCTCCTCCGGTAGGGCCAGAACCCCCAGCGTCGCCCGGTGACCCGATCCCGCGAATCACCCGCTCGGGATGAATCCCGCTCGGCCGGACCGGATCTGTGATAGCGATACGTTTCCGGCTCGACCAACGTGCCCGCTGGTGCCAGTGTTAAAGGCCATTCGAACATATTTCTGAATGCGACTTTCATTGAAAAAATGGTCGAGAATCATTCCGGGAAAACGGCGGACAGGGGGTGGCGGCCCATGGTCCGATATCCGGGCAATAGCGTCCATCGCACAAGGGGTGACATGAACAAGGCAACGCGGATTACGGTGGTCGGCCTGGGCCTGCTCGCCGGCGCGACGCTCGGCATGGGTCCGGCGCAGGCTTCGAGCTCGACCGGGCAGGCGGCCGCGAGCAGCTCAGTCGTGAGCCAGCAGGGCGACCGCTACTTCGACGACGACGGAGTCGTCGGCTACTACCGGGGCATCCGGCCCTGCCGGGGTGCGGGCTTCTACGGTGAGCGCGTCGGGGCGTGGTCGAATTTCGAATGCCAGTTCGTGCGCTGGGGTATTCGGCGCGGCGCGTGGGCCCTGGTCGTCGATGACAATTACTGGGACAACGGCTGGGAAGACCGCTGGCGTCCGGGCACCTGGCCGGGATCCTGGCCGAACGATCCGGTCTGGCGGCCTAACAGCGGCGACTACGGCGGCGGCGGCGGTTTCCAGCAACACGCGCCGATCAACGGGCACTGAATAGCAATATGAATCGATTGCGGGTCACACCCACTCGGGTGTGGCCCGCAATTGATTGTCCGCACCGGAGCCGGCCCGGGACCGCCGCCCCGGTGATACTTCTCGCCCGGCGTTGCTATGCAACGAGTTGCATAGCAGGATGCCCCCATGGCCCTGGAGCACGCGATTCTGGTCTCCCTGCTGGAGCAGCCCGGGTCCGGATACGAGCTGGCCCGGCGCTTCGAGCGGTCCATCGGCCGCTTCTGGACCGCGACGCACCAGCAGATCTACCACGTCCTCAAGCGGATGGAGACCGACGGCTGGGTCACCGCCGAGGCGATCGGCCAGGGCGGGCGCCCCGACAAGCGGTCCTACTCCGTGGCCGCGACGGGCCGGGCCGTGCTCACCACGTGGCTGCGGGCCCCCGTGCAGCCGGAGGCGGTCCGGCACGAACTCGCCGTCAAGATCCGCGGGGCCGCGTTCGACGACGCCGACGGGCGCGCGGCGCTGATCACCGAGGTCGAGCGCTATCGCGCCACCCACGAGTCGACGCTCGAGCGCTACCTGACCGGCGAGCGCCGCGACTTCCCCGGCACCGGCCCGCTCGACACCCGGCAGCGCCTGCAGCACGTGGTGCTGCGCGGCGGCATCGCGTACGAGCGGATGGTGCTCGACTGGCTCGACGACGTCCTCGCCACGCTCCGCGGCCTCGACCGCTGACTCTCGCCCACCCGTCACCGTCCGGAGGAAGGGGAACGCCGCCATGGCGAACTCGCTGCTGTTCAACCCGCACACCTACGATCCCGCGCACCTCGACGCCGAGACGCGCAGGCTGCTGCGCGCCACCATCGACTTCTTCGAGAACCGCGGCAGGAAGGTGCTGCTCGACAGCTACATCGACCGGGCCTGGTACGGCGACTTCCTGGACTTCGCCGCGAAGGAGGGCCTCTTCGCGACGTTCCTGACCCCGGCCGCCGACGGCGGCGACGACCCAGCCCGGCGCTGGGACACCGCCCGCAACGCGGCCCTCAGCGAGATCCTCGGCTTCTACGGCCTCGGATACTGGTACACCTGGCAGGTGACCGTCCTCGGCCTCGGGCCGGTCTGGCAGAGCGCCAACCAGATCGCCCGCGGCCACGCGGCGCGGCTGCTCACCGACGGGCACGTGATGGCGTTCGGGCTGTCCGAGCGGGGCCACGGCGCCGACATCTACGCCACCGACATGATCCTCACCCCGGACTCCTCCGGCGGCTTCCGGGCGACCGGCACCAAGTACTACATCGGCAACGGCAACGTCGCCGGGCTCGTGTCGGTCTTCGGCCGTCGCGCCGACGTCGACGGCCCGGACGGCTACGTCTTCTTCGCCGCCGACAGCCGGCATCCCGCGTACCACCTGGTGCGGAACGTCGTGAACGCCCAGATGTACGTGAGCGAGTTCCGGCTCGAGGACTACCCGGTACGCGAGCAGGACGTGCTGCACACCGGCCGCGCCGCGTTCGACGCCGCGCTCAACACCGTCAACGTCGGCAAGTTCAACCTGTGCACCGCCGCCATCGGCATCAGCGAGCACGCCATGTACGAGGCGGTCACCCACGCGCACCGGCGGATGCTCTACGGCAAGCCGGTCACCGACTTCCCGCACGTGCGCCGCGAGCTCGTCGACTCCTACGCCCGGCTGGTCGCGATGAAGCTGTTCAGCGACCGCGCCGTCGACTACTTCCGGTCCGCGGGCCCCGACGACCGCCGGTACCTGCTGTTCAACCCGATGACCAAGATGAAGGTCACCACCGAGGGCGAGAAGGTCATCGACCTGCTCTGGGACGTGATCGCCGCGAAGGGCTTCGAGGCGGACACCTACTTCGACAAGGCGGCCAAGGACATCCGCGGCCTGCCGAAGCTCGAGGGCACCGTGCACGTCAACCTGGCGCTGATCCTGAAGTTCATGCCCAGCTACCTGTTCGACCCGGCCGAGTTCGCGCCCGTGCCGCCGCGGTACGACGCCGCCGACGACGAGTTCCTGTTCCGGCAGGGCCCGGCCCGCGGACTTTCCGCGATCCGCTTCCACGACTGGCGCATCGCGTACGACGCGCACGCCGACCTGCCGAACGTCGCGCGCTTCCGGGAGCAGGCCGACGGGCTGTGCGGCCTGCTGCGCGACGACGCGCCCGACGAGGCACAGCAGGGCGACCTGGACTTCCTGCTGGCGATCGGGCAGCTCTTCGCGCTCGTCGTCTACGGCCAGCTCATCCTGGAGCAGGCCGAGCTGAACGGCCTCGACCGGCACCTGCTCGACGAGATCTTCGCGATTCTGGTCCAGGACTTCTCCGCGTACGCGATCGAGCTGCACGGCAAGGCCGCCACGACCGCGCGGCAGGCCGAGTGGGCGCTGGCGCACGTGCGCCGCCCGGCGGCCGATGCCACCCGCGCCGCCGCGCTGTGGGAGCAGGTCGTCGCGCTCTGCGGCGCGTACGAGATGCGGCCCTAGGGTCGGCGGCGCGGCCGGGCCGCGGCTGTCTCAGTGCCGGAACTTGTCCGACACCATGTGCAGCTGATGGGAGAGCTGGGACAGCTCGGCCGCGGCCGCCTCGGTCTGGTTCGCCGCCTCGTGGGTCAGGCTCGTCGTGTCCGCCACCCGGGCGATCGAGTCGGACACCCCGGACGCCGACGCCACCGCCGACGAGATGCTCGCGACGATCTGCTCGGTCGCGCTCGTCTGCGCGTCCACCGCCGTGGAGATCGAGCGCTGAAGCTCGTCGATCCGGTCGATCACCGCGCTGATCCTGGTGATCGCCTCGAAGGCCTGCGCGGTGTCGGTCTGCATCGCCGTCACCTTCGCCGCGATGTCACCCGTGGCCGACGCCGTCTCCCGGGACAGGTCCTTCACCTCGCCGGCCACCACGGCGAAGCCCTTGCCCTGCTCGCCGGCCCGGGCGGCCTCGATCGTCGCGTTCAGGGCCAGCAGGTTCGTCTGCTCGGCGATGGCGGTGATGATGCTGACCACCGCGGAGACCTCCTCGCTCGAGCTGCGCAGCCGTTCGATGGTGCGGTTGGTGGTGACCGCCAGCCCCACCGCCTCCTTGGCCACCGTGTCGGCCTCGGTCACGGCCGACGTGATGTCCTGGATCGAGCCTTCGAGGCCCCGGGCCGACGCCGTCGTCTGGTCGACGCTCGCCGTCACCATGCCGATGTCGCGGCTCGCCGCCGCCGCCTCCGACGAGGCCGTGCCGGCGCCCTCGGACAGCTGCCGGCTGGTCGCGGTCAGCTCCTCGGAGGCCGCCGCCACCGAACCGGCGTTGCCGGCGATGTCGATCAGCGCGGCGCGCAGCGAGGCGACGATCTCGTTCAGGCTCGCGCCGAGCTGGGCCAGCTCGTCGCCGCCCGTCAGCGAGGCGTCGACGGTCAGGTCGTAGGCCGCGATGGACTGGGCCGCCGTCAGGCAGTGCTCCATCCGGCGCGCGATCCGGCGGCCGAGCAGCAGCGCGGCGCCGCCCAGGACCAGCGCGGCCAGCAGGCCGACGACGACGGTGAGCAGCTTCGCCCGGTCGGCGACCGCGTTGGCCTCGTCGTATGACTCCTTGACCCGCTGGGTGATGTCGGACCTCAGCGCGTCCAGGCTCTGCTGGAGCTTCTTGTCGACCTCGTCGTAGGCGGGGCGGGCCGCCAGCGCCGCGGAGCGGGTCGGGTCCGAGGCGACCCGGCTGGCCAGCGTCACGATCCGCTGCCCGGAGGCGATCAGCTCGTCCAGGATCGGCAGCTGCGCGTCGGCCTGCGGCCGCAGCTCGGGCTCGTAGCGGATCACGTCGTCGATGCCGGCCCGGGCCTGCTTGACGTTCTCGCCCATGCCGTCCAGAACGGTCTGACGTTCGGTGGCATTGTTGGTGACCAGCGCGTTCAGCACGTTGCCCCGGTACAGCGCCCTGGCCAGGTCCACGGACTGCACCGCCTGCAGCGCCGCCGCCGAGTTCCGCGCCGCCGCCTGCTGGTCGGCCAGCGCCGAGGTGCCCCGATAGCCGATCGCCCCGGCGACGATCACCAGGATGAACCCGACCACGGCAAGGCCGGCGATCTGGCGCCGGATGGTGAACGTCACGAGGACCTCCCTGGACGAAGATTATCTGGAAAGCGCGCATATCGGGCTCCTTCCGCTCAGGTCCGTACGCCGAGGGCCGAACAGGTCGGATAGGTACCCAGGAGGTTTCTCATGAAGATCGTTCCCCTGCTGCTGGGCGTCGTGGTGACGCTGGCGACCGCCGCCGGCTGCGCCGGCCAGGACGAGCCCGAGACCGGCACGCCGGTCGACCGCCTCGCCGAGGCCCGGGCCGCCCTGCCCGACGAGATCAAACAGTCCGGGGTAATCAAGGGCGGCACCGACCCGAGCTTCGAACCGATGACCTTCATGAAGGGATCCACCTTCTCCGGCCTCGACGCCACCCTCGGCAACGCGATCGCCGAACGGCTCGGGCTCAAGGTGCAGTGGCAGAACGTCGGCTTCGGCGACCTGCTCGACCAGGTTGAGGGCCACAAGCTCGATTTCTCGATGTCGTCGATGTTCGACCGCGCGGAGCGGCAGAAGAAGGTCGACTTCATCAACTACCTGAACGCCGGCACGTCGATCGTGGTGCCCAAGGGCCAGGGCGACATCGGCGGCATGCCCGGGCTCTGCGGGCGCCGGGTCGCCGCCCAGCCGGACACCGTCTTCGTCGAGATGGCCGAGGCGCAGAAGAAGAACTGCGGCAGCAAGACGATGACCGTCGTGCTGTCCAGTACCCCGTCCGCGTTCGTGCGCGACGGCAAGGCCGATGCGGCGCTCAACGACTTCCCCATCGCCGCGCTCGACGTCGAGAAGATGCCGACGCTCGAGCTCTCCGGCCCCCAGATCGAGGCCATCCCGTACGGCATCGGCGTGGCCAAGGACCGCCGGGACCTCACCATGGCCGTGCAGGCCGCGCTGTATTCGCTGATCAACGACGGCACGTACGACAAGCTGCTGGCCGAGTGGAAGGTCAAGGAGGGCGCCCTCCGCACCGGCGCCATCAACGGCGGCGCCTGATCCGATGCGGCCCCCGCGCCCTCTCCTCCGCGTGCTCGCGGTGGTGCTGCCGCTGCTCGGCCTTTCGGCATGCACCCGAGCGAGCACGCCGGAGCCGCGGGCCGCGTACACGCTCGCGCCGACGGTCAGCCCGGCGCCGCTGACCGCCGCCGGCTGCGCCGCAGACCCGCTCTGCGCGCCGGCGCCCGCACCGGTCGCCGGCGACAACCACCCCGCGCTGAAGACCGCCATCGCGGCCGCCGCCACGCGGGCGGTACCCGCCGTCGTCGACGCGGGCGGCACCGTGCTCACCCCGCCCCGGCCGGCCACGGTCCTGCTGGCACCCGGGAACTACGCGCTCGGCGACGGCCTGCGCCTGCCGCCGAACGTCGACCTGCGCGGCAGCGGCCTCACCGCCACCACCCTGTCGATGATCACGTCCAGCTGGGCGAACTTCAACTACGGCTTCCTCGTACGCCCGCAGGACGACCGGGTCGCCCGGCCGTCGCCCGGCAGCACCAACCTCGTCGCGGACCTGACGGTGAACGGCAACTGCCGGGAGGGCGCCGGGGCGCCGGTGCAGGCGGACCTGCCCGCCCGCCCGGGTGAGCTCTGCGACTTCCGCGCCCGCACCGGCGCGGGCACCAACGCCGGCGGCGGCATCACGGTCGCGGCCCGGTGGACGGTCCGGCAGGTGCGCTTCACGAACCTGGAGTACTTCAAGCTCTGGCTGCACGACGCCGAGGACGTGCACATCGTCGACAACCGCTTCGACAACTGGGGCGGCGCCGAGTCCGGCGACGAGGACAACATCGGCGGCGGCGGGCGCCACGACGGCGCGGTGATCGAATACAACCAGTTCGACAGGACGATCCGCGGCAACGGCATCGACTTCACCAACGCCATCCGCCCCGTCATCCGGGCGAATGCCGTCTACGCCGACCGGGCCGTCGCGGCGGCCCGCGGGGTCACCGGGTACGGCGACATGTACCTCGAGGGCGTGCCGGAGGCCACCGTCACCGGCAACGTCATGCACGGCGGCCACATCATCCTGCAGTCGAACTCCAAGTACGCACACACCGGTACGAACAAGGACGTCACCAACCCGCGCGACTCGACGGTGAGCGACAACCGCCTCCTCGACTCGTTCGGTGCAGGCCTGACGATCGTCTACGACGACTACGCCGACGCCGACGGCACCTTCGGCACGGCCGGCGCCTGGGCCACCACCAGCACCGACCCGAAGGACCACGTCGTGCGGCCGGGCGGCGGCAACATCGTCCGGAACAACGTCATCGTCCGGCCGGCCGAGTCCGGCGTCCTGGTCGCCGGCGTCATGGACCGGGTCAAGACCGCCGCCGACACCGTCACCGGCAACTCGATCGTCGACGCCGGCAGCGGCGGCTCGACCGCGATGTCGACAGGCGCCGGCACGTTCGAGACCAGCGGCGTCGGCGTGTCCATCGGCGACGGCGACAGGATCTACGGCAACTCGGTCACCGACGACCAGCCCGCACCCACCACGTGGTACGGCATCCACCTCGGCGCCCGCAACGCGAGGTCCACCGTGAAGAACACCGTGCTCACCGGCCCGGCCGGGGAGCCCAACACCGCCGCCGGCGTGATCGGGGTCCTCCTGCGCCACGCCGCCGCCGCGGCGCTCGCCCCGGGGTCGCCGACCGTCGACGGCCCGGTCCTGACCTGGGCCGAGTCCGTCCCGGCCGGCAACGCGGCCATCGCCGGCTACCGGGTGTACCGCGCCGGCCGCCCGGTCGCCGACCTGCCGGTCGGCAGCCCCGCGATCCCGGCCAACCTGGTGGCCGAGGCCGACGCCGGGGTGGAGGCGGACGCCGCCGGCTGGACCGCGGGCTCCAACACGACCGTGGCCCACTACGCCGGCGCCGGCGCCCTCGGCTCCGGCTCGTTGTCCCTGACCGCCGTCGCCGCCGGATCCGTGTACGCCACCGGGCGGCTGCTGCCGATCACGGCGGGACAGCGACACACCGCCGTCTCCTCGTACCGGGTCCTGGTGGGGTCGGGGCAGCGGTCGCGGGCCGGCATCGAGTACTACGACGCCGGCGGGGTCAGGATCAGCCGGCTGCACACGCAGAACTACGCCTCGGTCGACAACGCCGGCAACTGGATCACCAGCAGCCTCACCAGCACCGCGCCGCCGAACGCCGCGTACGCGAAGGCGTTCGTCCTGGTGGACAACGCGGCGGCCGGGGACGTGCACCTCGTCGACCGGATCGGCATCGTCGCCGGAACCGCCACCGAGCAGTGGACCGACCCCGCCGCAGCCGCGGCCGGGACCGCCTACCGGGTGCTGGCCTACCGGCAGGGCGACGGCCAGCCGGGCTGGATGTCGAGCGCGACGGCACCCTGACGACGCCCCGCCGGGCCGGGCGGCCTGACGGGGCGTGGACGGGTCAGGTGGAACTGCAGGCCGGCGTCAGGCCGGCGCTGGAACCGGTGGCCTGGAAGCCGAACTCGGTGTAGCCCCCGGCGGGGATCTGCCCGTTGTAGTTGACGTTGGTGAACTGGACCGCGCCGCTGTTGCCGCTGCGGTTGACGTTCCAGGCGTTGCTGATGGTGGCGCCCGAGGGCAGCGTCAGGCCGACGTTCCAGCCGGTGACCGCCGACGAACCGGCGCTGACCCGTACCGTCGCCACGAAGCCGCCGGTCCACGCGTTGACCGACACCGCCGCCGTGCAGCCGGAAACCGGCGGCGGAGTGGTCGGCGGGCTGGTCGGCGGCGTGGTCGGCGGGCTGGTCGGCGGGCTGGTCGGCGGGCTGGTCGGCGGGCTGGTCGGCGGGCTGGTCGGCGGGCTGGAGCCGAGGACCGGGGTCTGCCAGTCCCGCCACTCGGCCAGGTTGCCGGCCGCCTTGCTGGAGATCCTCATCGCGCCGGCCGCGTTGCCCGTGCCCAGCAGGAACTTCTGGATGTTCTGCTGCAGCGGGGTCCGCCACTCGGCCCGGTTGGCGCAGTGGTTGCCGTCCTGGATGTCCGACCAGTAGGTGATGTTGGCGCCGGCCCCGAGCGCCCGGTAGACCTCGGAGCCGCCCAGCGCGGCCACGCTGGCGGACCTCGGCCCCAGGTTCGCGATGTGCGGGTTGTCCATGATGAACAGTCCGCGCGGCGCGAACATCGCCACCATCTCGTGGGTGTCCACGGGCAGCCGGTTCGGGCTGCCGGTGAACGAGCCGAACGCGTCGCCGAGCCAGGGCTGCTCCCCGTACGCGCTGCTCAGGCTCTGCGCGCCCTCCCCCGGGATCCCCCGGAAGATGGGTGCGCCGGCGCTGCCCGACTCGATCGGCATGGTCAGGGCGATGCGCTGGTCGAAGGCCCCGATGACGAAGGCGCCCTTGCCGAACCGGGAGCATCCGGTGACGCCTGTCGCGTTCGCCCGCAGGACGGTGCCGTTCGACTGCTCGATGACGTCGATGATGCGGCTGACGCCCCAGGCCCACGCCATCAGCAGCCCCGTGCTGCTGGTGGAGCCGTAGATGCTGTAGAACGCGCCCTGCTTGTTGTTGCGCGGCGTGCCCTCCTTGCCGACCGCGTAGGGGTCGTAGTTGATGACGGCCGCGCCGGCGGCCTTGATGGCGGCCGTGTCGGCCCCGAAGCCGCCGAGGACGACGACGGCCGGGAACGGCCCGGTGCCGCTGGGCAACTCGACCGTGGCGGAGAAGCTGGAACTCCTGCCCTGGTGTGTCACGTTCACGGTGATGGCGGTGCTGGTGACCGTTCCGGTGACGCTCGCGGGCCTCGCGGGCTTCTCGCCGTACACGAACTTCTCCGCCAGCTTCTTGATCTCCGTCCGGCGGCACCGCCACTCGGACGTGCTGGTGATGCGCGCGCCGTTCAGCTTCGTGAAGGGATCAGGAAGCTTGGCGTTGGTGGGCAGGGAACCCGCGTCGGGCAGGGCGGGGACCGCGCAGTCGGCGCCCTCGTCCTCCACGCCGGCCGCGAGCGCGGCGGCCCGGGCGGGCGTGGATCTCGGTAGGAACGTAGCCGCTCCGGCGAGCGTGAGCGCCGTTACCGCTAGCGCGACGACCGTCGAACGGATCCTGAAGCGGCCCAAGCTGGTGGTCACCGGGGCCCTCCTTCCGTGGCTGTTCGGAAGCGACGGACATCAACCCGGCAGGCCCGGAACTTTCGGCGAGCGGACCGTGGACGCGCTTCCATGCTGGAGGCGTCCAGTGTTGAGCAATACATTGAAGAATGTCAATTACATCTTGTCCAGGCGGGCGTATTTGACCAGGTGAACGCGACACCGCCCGCCGAGCTCCAGCGATTTTCGCCATGTCGGCGCGTCGACGTACCACCGAAAGTTGACTCTGTGTTTATGGAAGTTTCGGTGCGTAAGATCCGCTGTGGCACGGCCCGCTAACTTCGGGGCATGACCAAGTTCCTGTTGTTCGCGGCCATCGCGGTCCTCTTCGCGGCCGGCGCGGTGATCATCGTCAACCGGCGTAACCGATCCGGCGCCGCGCCCGCCGACCGGGCGGGCCACCTGGCGGCGAACGCGAAGCTGGGCCTGGAGCCGCACAGCAGGCGCGACGACGGCACCGGCGGCGCGTTCTGAGACCACCGCCGCGGCCGGCCGCGCCGCGCGATGACCACGAACGGTTCAGGCGCCGCCGCGGTGGTGCTTCTTCACGAAGGTGTAGCCCGGCGCCAGACCGGCGGCGACCTGCGCGTTCTCGACGGCCTGCTCGTGCAGCGTCAGCTGCTTCTCCGACGGCTGGGCGCCCGGCGGAAGCCGGCGGACGAAGCCGTTGACCAGGTGGTCGCGGCGGTCGGCGCCCTCGGCGCCGGGCTCGCCCGGGTACGGCGCCGGCTCCACCAGCGGCGAGTAGAACAGCATCTCGGCGCCCTTCTGGCCGTCGATGGCCGGGTAGCCGGGGTATCCCGCCGCGTCGACGCTGCCGGGCACGCGGGTCAGATAGCCCTCGCGGATCAGCTGGTCGACGGCGTTGCGGAGCAGGAACGACCCCCGGGCGCCGCGGCCGAGCCCGCAGCTCGCGGCGAGCCCCGACTCGGCGAACACGGCGCTGCCGTCGGAGTAGACCCGGCCCAGCCGGCGCACCGCGTGCATCACCTGTCCCCGGTTCGAGTCGCCGGCGCTGAACTCGCGGGTGACGACCCTCGGGTCGTACTCGTGGAAGTAGTCGACGCCGTCGACCCGCAGCGGCTCCTCCAGGGCGACGGTGCGCACCCGGACCTCGTCCTTGGCGGCCTGCCAGGAGACCGTGACGAGCACGCCGGGCCGCAGGTCCTGCGGCCACTCCAGGTCACCGAACTGCCACTCGACGTCCTCGCGCAACGAGGTCTCGAAGACCCGGGTCCTGGGCGTGATGCCGTGCTCGCGGTGCTCGAGCACGAGCGGGATGCGCTCCCGGCCGCGCAGCGCCTCGACGCACTCCTCCGGCACGGCGCAGACACCGCCGTCGAGATCCGCCTGCCAGAGCGCGAATCGACGGGTCACCTTCACCATGATCCACCCTCCGTGTACCCGTGCGCACCGAAGATACCTCGCCGCCCCGCGGCACGAAACCGCAGGTCAGTACGGGCCGGGCGAGCGGA
This sequence comes from Actinoplanes sp. NPDC026623, assembly GCF_040638275.1. NCBI lineage: Bacteria > Bacillati > Actinomycetota > Actinomycetes > Micromonosporales > Micromonosporaceae > Actinoplanes > Actinoplanes sp. NPDC026623. Next base: position 20,183 of record NZ_JBEZXZ010000054.1, read on the forward strand.
GCCCCGGGACGGCCGGCGCGGGCCCGCCCAGGGCGGCGGCCGCCCCCACCGGCCGATGTGGACGGATTACGATGCCGGGATGACCGTGATCGCGCACCTCAGCGACGTGCACATAGATGGCGACGAGCGCAGCGCCGAACGCACGCTCCGGGTCGTGCGCCACCTCGCCGGATTGCGGGAACAGATCGACGTCGTCCTGGTGACCGGGGACATCGCCGACCACGGCACCGAGGCGGAGTACGACCGCGCGCGCCGGCTGATCGACCTGCCGGTGCCGGTGCTGTTCTGCCCCGGCAACCACGACGCCCGCGAGCCGTTCAGCAAGGTGCTGCTGCGCGAGCCGCCCAGCGGGGCGCCGGTCAACCGGGCGCATCGGATCGGCGGGGTGCTGTTCGCGATGTGCGACTCGAGCATTCCGGGCCGCAACGAGGGCGTACTGACCGACGAGACGCTCGACTGGCTCGACGCGGAGCTGACCGCCGCGGCGGACCTGCCGGCGTTCGTGTGCTTCCACCATCCGCCGGTGGAGCTCGGGCTGCCGTTCGTGGACGGCATCCGGCAGTTCGCCACCGAACGGCTGTCCGAACTGGTCGCCCGCCACCGCAACGTGGTCGCCACCCTGTGCGGGCACGCACACACCCCGGCCGCCGGCACCTTCGCGGGCAGGCCGCTGCTGGTCGCGCCGGGAGTGGTCTCCACCGCGCTGCTGCCGTTCGAGAGCGATGAACTACTCGACAAGGGGCTCCCGCCGATGCTGGCATTCCACGTCCTGCACCCGGATCGTCGCCTGACGACCCACTACCGCGTCGTTGCCTGAGCGCATGCCGTCACCCGCCGTCGCGGAACGGCACGCCACCTGGCTGGAGCTCTTCTTCGACCTGGTCATCGTCGTGGCCGTCGCCCAGCTCTCGGATCTCCTGCACGACGGCCCGGGGCCGCACGAGGTGTTCCTCTTCATCGTGTGCTACTACGCGATGTGGAGCGTGTGGACGTCGTTCACCCTCTACGCCAACGTCTCCGGCGATCTGACCCGGGTCCGGTCCATGCTCCTGGCGATGTTCGGCATCGCCATCATGGCGGCGGCCGTGCCGCACGTGGTGCGCGGCGAGCCGGCCTGGTTCATCGCCGCGTACGTGTACTGCCGCCTGATGGGTGCCGGGTCGTGGAAACGCACCAGCCGCGTCATGACCGAGTGGCCGGGCGTCCAGCAGGCGGCCGGCGTGATCCCCTGGATCGCGTCGCTGGGCTTCGAGCCGCCGGTGCGCTACTACCTGTGGGCGGCCGGCATCGTGCTCGACGTCGTGGTGTCACTGGTCCGTTCCCGGCACCCGGAACGGCTGCTCGCCGAGGAGCAGCGCGAACGCGAGGACGCCCAGCGCAACCGCGAGCGGCGCAACCGGATGCTGCGCCGCCTCTACCGGTACACGCCGCCCGCCGACCCGGCCCCGCCGCCGCTGCGGGCGGCCCGCCCCGACCGGCCACACCTCGGCGAACGGCTCGGCCTCTTCGTGATCATCGTGCTCGGCGAGGCGGTGGCGCAGTTGCTCGACGCCACGTCCGACGTCGAGCATTGGGAGCGGCCCCTGATGGCGTCGCTGGTGGCGGGCTTCGGACTCCTGGTCGCCCTGTGGTGGCTGACCCTCCGGTACGGCGCGGGCGGCGCACCGACGTACGGCACCCGGGTGTTCACGCTGCGCCTGACCATGCCGGCGCACTACCTGATGACCGGGTCCATCGTGCTGATCGCCGCCGGGCTCGGCGTGCTGGCCGGTCACGCCGCCGAGCCGCTGCCCGAGGCCAACCGGTGGGTGCTCTGCGGCGGCGCGGCGCTCTACTTCCTGACCGTCAGCCTGCTCGGCGCCCGCGGCGGCGCGTCGACGACCTGGCTCGCCGGCTGGGGGCTGCCCGCGGTCCTGGCCTCGCTGCTGCTCGGCCTGCTCGGCGGGTCGCTCGACGGCTGGGCGCTCGCCGCGATCCTGCTCGCGGTCGCGGTGTGGCACGTGCTCTACCGCCCCCGCGCCGGCCAGGCGCCGGCCGAGCCTGCGGCGCAGGCCGACGCCGTCGAGTCACTCTGAACGCGGGCCGCTACGCTGCTGGCGGAACCGGGGCCCGGCGGGTATCGGCGGCGCCCCGCCGATGGGTACCGTGACCGCATGTCGGACATGGCGCACCTCGGTCCCGGCGAGCGGCCGCGGCCCCGGCCGCTGCTGCGCACGTTCGTCGGCGACGTCCTGCGCCGCCACCGGCTCGAGCAACGCCGCACGCTGGCCGAGGTGGCCCGCGAGGCCTGCGTCTCGGTGCAATACCTCTCCGAGGTCGAACGCGGCCGCAAGGAGCCCAGCTCCGAGATCCTCGCCGCCGTCTGCGACTCGCTGCGGATCGAGCTGTCGGACCTGCTCGCCGAGGTGGGACGCGACCTGACCAGAGATCGCGCCCCCGTGATCCGCCTGGGCAGCGCCTTGCGCCACCAGCACCTCGCAACCCGCCCCCAGCACCCCGGCAGCGGCAACGTCATGCTCCTGGCCGCGTGATCAGCTCGCGCCCGCGAGGCGGAACGGGCGCGCCGCCCGCGCGGTGATCACCTGGTCGGCGAGGCCGTACGACACCGCCTGTGCCGCGGTCAGGGTCATGCTCCGGTCGGTGTCGGCCCGGATCCGCGCGGCGGTCTGCCCGGTGTGCCCGGCGAGGATCTCGTCCATCTCGGCCCGCACCTTCGCCACCTCCTTGGCCTCGACCGCCAGGTCCGGCAGCGTGCCGCGGGCCTGGCTCGACGGCTGGTGCAGCGTCACCTTCGCGTGCCGCAGCACCGAGCGCTTCCCCGGCGTACCGGCCGCCAGCAGCGCCGCCGCCGCGGACGCCGCCTGCCCTACGCAGATGGTGGCGATCTCACACCGTACGAAATTCATGGTGTCGTAGATCGCGGTCAGCGCGCTGAAGGAACCGCCCGGCGAGTTGAGGTACAGCCCGATCTCCCCCTCGCCCGCGGACTCCAGGTGGATCAGCTGGGCGATCACCACGTTGGCGACCCCGTCGTCGATCTCCGTGCCGAGGAAGATGATCCGGTCCGACAGCAGCCGCGAGTAGATGTCGTACGCCCGCTCCCCGTTGGGCGTCTTCTCCACCACCGTGGGAATCGTGTACTGACTCATGTGCTCAGCCCCATCGGGTGCCGGGTCATCGCCGGGCGCACGTCGTCCACGCTCTCCAGGATGTGGTCGATCAGCCCGTACGCGAGGGCCTCCTCGGCGGTGAACCAGCGATCGCGCCGGCTGTCGCGCTCCACCGTCTCGATCGGCTGTCCGGTGTGCTCCGCGGTCAGCCGCAGCAGCGTCGCGCCGACCCGCTCAAGCTGATCGGCGTAGATCTCGACATCCGCGGCGGTGCCGCCGAACCCGGCCGAGCCCTGATGCATGAGGATCTGCGCGTGCGGAAGGCTGAACCGCTTCCCCGGCGCGCCCGCCGAGAGCAGGAACTGCCCCATGCTGCCGGCCAGCCCCATCGCCAGCGTGCTCACGTCGTTGGGAATCAGCCGCATCGTGTCGTAGATGGCCAGGCCGGCACTGACCGAGCCGCCCGGCGAGTTGATGTAGAGGCTGATCACACCGTACGGATCCTCGGCCGACAGCAGCAGCAACTGTCCGCACAGCCGGTTCGCGACCGGATCGTCGACCTCCGTCCCGAGCACGATGATGCGCTGATGAAGCAGCCGGGCGGCCAACTGGTCGTCGATCGAGCCCGCGTGCGGCGGCGCCGTGGCAAGTTGCATGACGTTCTCCTCATAATCGGCCGGCAGCTACTCGATCCACCATGGGACCGCCGCGGTCCCCGAACCAAGCCGATCTGCTGTCAGCAGACGAGCAACCGGCCGGCCTCTCAGCCACCCGCCGGCCGAGCACGAAGCGCCGGCGCCACCGTGCCGCGCCGATCCGGAGTCGCCGACAGCAGATGGTGATTCCACGATCGATCGCCGGTAGCCGGCACCCGTCACGGCTGGCCGACCGCCGGGTCCGCCGATATCCTCGGCACTGTCAGTGCCAGATCATTGACACCGCGTGATGACGCCGGTCGGCCAGGGTGAGGTAGCGGGCAATGGTGGACGTGATCGTGGCCGCGTTGGCGGCCGGGGCGAGCGCCGGGTTGTCCGGCACCGCCGGTGAGGCGGTCGGTGACGGTTACCGGCTGTTGAAGGCGTTGCTCCGGCGCCGGTTCAGCGGCCGGCCGGAGGCCAGGCAGGCGCTGGAGGCCGACGAGACCGAGCCGGGCGTGTGGCAGGCCCGCATCGGTCCGGATCTGCTGGACTCCGGCGCCGCCGACGATGAACAGATCCTGGCCGCAGCCCGGGAGTTGCTGTCCGCGGCCGACCCCCATCGGACCGCACGCTTCGTGGTCCGAGCCGACCGGAACGAGGGCGCCATCGGCGAGTTCCACGATCGGGTGATCTTCGATCGGCGGACGCAACTCCCCCCGACCCCGCCGGCAGCCGGGTGACGGCGACGGCTGCCGGTAGGACCGCCGTACCCGACCTGATCGCCCGGGACGTCTTCGGCGCGATGGGGATATTCCACGGGCCGGTCACGGTCGACGGCCGTGCCGCCGAGGTCTGGCCGCGGCGGGTGGGCGTGGTGCCTCCGCTCGCAGTCGGCCGCCAGTCCCGTCCCGCCGATCAGGAGCTTGCCGCGGGCGCCGGGTCGACAGCCGTGGTCTGTCAGGTCGTGGCCGGCCTGGGTGGGGTCGGGAAGACCCAGCTGGCCGCACACCTGGCCGAGCGTCTCTGGGCCGGCGGACAGTTGGAGCTGCTGGTCTGGATCACCGCCACCTCCCGCACCAGCGTCCTGTCCGGATACTCCCTGGTGGCCGAGGAGGTGATCGGCGCGGACGACGCCGATCCCGGACGGGCGGCTGTCCGGCTGTTGTCGTGGCTGGCCACCACCGACCGGCGGTGGCTGGTGGTGCTGGACGACGTCACCGACCCGGGAGGCCTGACCGGCCTTTGGCCGCCGGACACCCCGCGCGGCCGGACGGTGATCACCACCCGGCGCCGCGACGCCGCGCTGCTCGCCGGCCGCAAACTGGTCGACGTCGGCGTGTTCACCCCTGACCAGGCGGTGGCCTACCTGACCCGGCTGCTCGGCGACCGTCCCAGCCGCCTCGACCAGGCGGACCGGCTCGCCGCCGACCTCGGCCACCTGCCGCTGGCGCTGGCCCAGGCCGCCGCGTACATGCGCGATCAGGACCTGTCCTGCGCCGCCTACCGGGACCGGCTCACCCGCCGCCCCCTCGCCCGGCTGCGGCCGGAGGTGCTGCCCGATCAGCAGCACCTCCCGGTCGCCCGGGCCTGGTCCCTGTCCGTCCAGGCCGCGGATGCCTCCTCCGGCGGCCTGGCCACCCTCGCCCTGCAGCTAGCCGCCTACCTCGACCCCAACGGCATTCCCACCGCTCTCTTCACCACCCCGTCCGCCCTTGGCTTCTACCGGGAACGACTGGGCCTGGAGGTGGACGCCGACCTGGTACACGACACTCTGAGCGTGCTGTACCGGCTCAGCCTCGCGGAAACCACGCCGGACGCCGTCGACGGGACCAGCGCCCTACGGGTCCACGCGCTGATCCAGCGGACCACCTGGGAGAACCTTCCCGCGGAGGAGGCGCACCGGCTCGTGATCGCCGCCGCGGACGCCATGACCGACCTGTGGCCGGCCGCCGAACGGAACCCCGTCACCAGCCGGCTCGGGCATCGGCTCCGGGCGAACACCACCGCCCTGATCAGCGCGGCCGGTCCGCTGCTGTGGCGCACTCGCGACGGCGGCAACGCCGCCCATCCGGTGCTGTTCCGCGCGGGAACCAGCCTGGGCGAGGTCGGACTGGTCGCCGCCGCTCGCGACCTCTACCAGGAGCTGCACTCCGCCGCCGTCGGCCAGCTCGACCCCGGTCACCCCGATATCCTGCGCCTCCGCCACCACCTCGCCTGCTGGCAGGGCGAAGCCGGGGATCCGGCCGGCGCCGCCGGCGCGTTGAGCCAGGTGCTCGCCGACCGGCTGCGGATCCTCGGCCCCGACCATCCCGACACCCTGGACACCCGCCACAACCTTGCCCTGTGGCGACGCCAGGCCGGCGACCCGGCGGGTGCCGCGGCCGAGTTCGAGCGGCTGCTCGCCGACCGGCTCCGGATCACCGGACCGGACCACCCCAGCACCCTCAGCATCCGCCACAACCTGGCGCTGTGGCGCGGCCAGACCGGCGACCCGGCAGGCGCCGCGGCCGAATTCGAGCGGCTGCTCGCCGACCGGCTCCGGGTCCTCGGACCGGATCATCCGGACACCCTGAGCGCCCGCCACAACATCGCCTACTGGCGGGGCCAGGCCGGGGACGTGGCAGGTGCCGTGGCCGCGTTCGACCTGCTCCTCGCCGACCGGCTGCGACTGCTCGGACCCGACCACCCGGACACCCTGATCACCCGCCACAACGTGGCACTGTGGCAGGGCGAGGCCGGGGATCCGGTCGGCGCGGCGGCCAACTTCGGACTGCTGCTCGCCGACTACCGGCGGGTCCTCGGGCCCGACCATCCGGAGACCCTGATGACCCGCGGCAACATCGCCGGCCTGCAGGGCCGGAACGGGGACCCGGCCGGTGCCGCCGCCGCCTTCGACCAGCTCCTCGCCGACTATCTGCGGGTCCTCGGCCCCGACCACCCGGACACCCGGAGAACCCGCGACGCCCGCGCCCACTGGCAGCGCGAGGCAGGGCGCTGACTGCCGGACCTTGCCGGGACGATCCGCCCCACAGATCCACGGTCCCGGTTCAGTTGATTGTGGTCGGGTGTGCCGCTGTGCGCAGGGCGGCGGTCAATGCGTCGATGGTCGGGTGCCGGGCGTCGGTGTGACGGGTCGCGGTGTACAGCTGTCGGTGGATGGGGTTTCCGGCGATGGGTGTCGTGCTCAGGCCGATGGTCGTCTCGATGGCCATGGCCGGTACGAGGGCGGTGGCCAGGCCGGCGCGGGCGAGGGTGAGTTGCGCGGTGATGTCGGCGGTGAGGTAGGGGCTGTCGGGGGTGAAGCCGGCCTGGCGGCAGGCGTACAGGACGGCCTGTCCGCAGTCGGTGTCCGGCGGCGCCAGGGCGAGACGGTGGGTGGCCAGATCCGCCAGCGGTACCGGGGAACGAGGGGCGTGTGCGGGCGCGGTGACGACCAGGATGGGGTCGTCGAGCAGCGGCTGAGTGCGGACGTCGGCGTCGGAGGGGCGCGGCATGTGGTGGTATCGCTGGGCCAGGATCACGTCGACGGAGCCCAGGCGTAGTTCGCTCTGCTGGGCGGCGTCGCCGATCAGGCATCGGACGGTGAGCTGCGGGTGGTCCAGGGTCAGGGCGTGCAGGGCGGGGGCGACGATCCGCGCCGCGGTGGACGGCAGGGCGGCGAGGGTCACGGAGGTGCCCACGGTGCCGGTGGTTGCCGCGACGGCGGATTCCGCCTCGCTGATCGCGGCGAGGATCCGGTCGGCGTGGGCGACCAGGACCCGGCCGGCGTCGGTCAGGGTCACGGTACGTCCATCGGGGCGAAGCAGGTCGACGCCGAGATCGCGGCGCAGCGCGCTGAGCTGCTGCGACACGGCTCCAGGGGTCAGGCCGAGGGACTGCGCCGCGGCGGTGATGGAGCCGCGCGCGGCGACGGTGGTCAGCAGGTGCAGGCGGCGTACGTCCAGCATGACTGTTGAGGATAGCTAAAGGGTTTCCGCTGCAATGACGGCCTTGACCTGAGCAGTGACAGCCTTGATCGTCTCGGTATGCAGATTGACGCGTGTATCGCCGCGGTGGCCCGGCCGCTCCATGACTTCGGTGACGAGTTCATGTCAGACCCCCTGACGGCCGAGCTCGGCACGCGGGCGGGGTTCCCGCCGGGGCGCGGTTTCTACTGCCGCGGCCGGTTCGGCGTGCTGGGCGAGGTTCCGTCGGCGGTGGTGCAGGCGGTGCAGGGATTCCTGGGACCGGACCTGGTGGGACCGGGCTGGCGGGCGGGTCGCCCGGTGATGCCGGCAGCGGAGGCGGTGACCTGGTACCGCCAGGCGCTCGGGCGGTGGGGACGGGCACACATCAGCCGCGACATCGACGTCGAGCATTTCAACCGTCTCGCACGACAGCTCATCGAGGCCGCCGACGGCGCCGGGCTACCGCTGTTCGCCGGCTGGCGCGCCCAGCCGTGCACCGGTGATCCGGTCGCCGAGGCAATGCAGCGCGTGCACGTGCTTCGTGAGCACCGAGGCGCCTGCCACCTGGTGGCGGTACGCGCCTGCGGCCTCAGCGCCCGCGACGCGATGCTGGTGAATCTGGGCGTCGAGCAGGCCACCGGCTACGGCTGGCAGGCGCCCTATCCCGCGGTGTCCGGGCTGGCACACCGGTGGCACCGGGCCGAGGAGCTGACCAACGAGCTCCAGGCGCCGTTGTACAGCGCACTGACCGCAGGACAACGCGCCGAGTTCGCCGCCCTGGTCACCGCCATGACCAGGGGCGCCGCGGTCGTCGCGGTCGGGGGGTGATCCAGCGGCGCCCGGATCAGCAGACGTCGGGTATCCGTACCTCGATCGTCGTTCCCTCTCCGGGCCGCGAACGGACCCGGAAGTCGCCGCCCAGCAGGCGGACCCGCTCGGCCATGCCGCGCAGCCCGCGCGGCGCCCCGGTGTGGTGCACCCGGCGAAGCTCCTGTTCGGTCGGTGCGAAGCCGCGGCCGTCGTCGGTGACGGTCAGCATGACCGTCCGCCCGTGCCGGCCCAGCCGAACCACCGCGCCGCCGGCGTCCGCGTGCCTGACGATGTTGTGTATCGCCTCCTGGGCCACCCGGAACAGCGACATGGTGACGTGGTCCGGCAGCGCCAGATCCTGCGCGTCCACTCGGATGGCGATGTTGGGCACGTTGCGGGCCAGGCTGGCCAGGCCTGCGGAGAGGCCGAGATCGTCGAGGATCGGGCTGCTGAGCCCGGTGATGGCGCTGCGGGTCTCGCCGAAGGCGAGGTCGGCCAGGGACCGGGCCGCGTCGACCTGCTTGCCGACGTCGGCGATGTCGCCGTCGTGCAGGGCCGCCTTCGCGGCCGACAGGTGGAAGCTGAGGCTGGCGATCGCCTGAGTCACGCCGTCGTGCAGGTCGCCGGCGATCCGGCGGCGCTCGGCCTCCTGCATCGCGACGGTGTTCGCGATCGCGGTGTCGCGCAGGTTCCGGTATCCGTCGAGGCTCGTCGACAGCGCGGCCAGGTGCACCCGCAGGGCGACGAGGTCGGCCACGGCCTGCGCGATCTCGACCTCGTCGGCCGCGAACGCCCGGCGCCGCCTGCTGAACACCGCGAGCACGGCCACGCCGGCGCCGCCCGGCACCCGCGCCGGCACGCACAGCCGGGACACCGGCTGGCCGGCGCCGAGTCCCAGCAACTCCCGGTGGCGTGGGTTGCGCGGGTGGTCGTCGACGAGGACGACCGGGATCCCGTCGGCCGCCACCCGCCCGGTCACGCCGAAGCCGCGCGGCAGCCGCAGGTCGGATTCGCCCGGCGCGGGATGGCCGGCGCTGAGCACGAGTTCGCCGTCGTCGGCGACCCGGAACACGAGGCATCCGTCGGCGGCCAGCGCGTCGGTCAGGGCGACGGACACCCGGCCGAGCACCGCCGGCAGCGACGGTTCGCGGGTCACCCAGCCGCGGACCTGGCCGAGGAGGTCGGTCAATGGAAGAGGCTCTCGCGCAGCGCGACCGCGACGGCCGAGCCGCGGTCGTTGACCTCGAGTTTGCGGTACAGGCCGCGCAGGTGAGTCTTGACGGTGTCGTCGCTGACCACCAGGCGCGCCGCTATCGCCTTGTTGGACAGCCCGCCGACGAGCAGCGCCAGCACCTCGCTCTCGCGCTGGGTCAGGCCCAGCCGCGCGCCGGGCCAGAATTCGCCGTGGCGCAGGTGCGCGGCGGCGGTCGCGACCCGCCCGGCGAGGCCGGGGTCGATGACGATGTCGCCCAACTGGACGTTCTCGAGGTGGCGCAGCAGTTCGTGGCCGTCGATCCGCTTGAGCAGGTATCCGGAAGCGCCGGCGCGCAACGCCTGGTAGAGGTGCTGCTCGTCGTCGTAGACGGTGAGGAAGACGACCCGGGTGGCCGGCTCGGCGGCCCGCATCGCGCGGCACACGTCCAGCCCGCTGTCGCGGCGCAGCCGGATGTCGCAGAGCACCACGTCGGGCCGGTGCGCGGTGACGGCCCGGACCGCGCCGGCCTCGTCGCCGGCCGACCCGACCACCTCGACCGCGTCCGGGAACCGGGCCAGCATGGCCCGCAGCCCCTGGAGCACCATCTCGTGGTCGTCGACGAGCAGCACCCGGATCGGCCTGGTGTGCACGGGTAGCGGGCTGCTCACGATGAACTCCTCCAGCGAGCCGATTCCTCGGTGGTGAGGTCGAACATGGGCGACGGCCCGAACCTGCCGCATTTGCAGGGAATAGTACGGGTAACGCTAATCGATGTCGAGGGTCACCGAACGTATCGTCATCCGGTCCGCGCCGCCGCATGCAGTCGCCGCAACGCGTCCGCCGTGACCCCGCCGGCGAAGATGCCGGGAACGGCCACATCGGACAGGTCGGCCGCCCGGTAGCCGGGCACCACCGCCGTCGCGCCGGGGAACTGCATTCTCCGGTGGTATTCCGACGCCACCACCAGGCACGGGATCCCGGCCGCGATCGCGGCGGCCAGCCCGGGCGGGGAGTCCTCGACGGCCACGGCGTCCCGGGCCTCGATGCCGAGGCCGGACAGGACCCGCTGGTACGCCTCCGGGTCCGGCTTGAGCTCCGCCACGTCGTCGCCGGTGACGACGGCGGCGAACCCGATGTCGTCGAACAGCCGCCGGAGCAGGATGGCCACCCATTCCCGGCGGCCGGTCGTGGCGATCGCGACGGGTACGCCGGAGTCGCGGAGCTCGATCAGCAGCTCGTGCACGCCGGGCCGCGGGCACAGCGCGCCGGTGCGCAGCCAGGCGGCGAAGTGCGCGGTCTTGGTCCGGTGCAGGACCCGCGCCGACCCGGCCGGGTCGCTCAGGCCCTGCTCCGCGAGGTACCACGCCAGCCGGTACCGGCCGCCGGTCACCGCCAGCAGCCGCCCGTACTCGGCGACGTCCCAGTGGAACGGCAGGCCGTGGTCGCGGAACGCCAGGTTGAACGCGCGGCGGTGCCCGTCGCGCTCGGTTTCGGCGAGGGTGCCGTCGACGTCGAAGACGACCGCGCGCAGCCGGCGCGGCCCGCGTGGGCTCACCGTTGATACACCTCCTGCATGAGATGGAACAGCAGCATCTCCTGGGTGATCGCGAGCGGCTCGCTGTGTGCGCCGTCGGCCAGCCGGCCGAGCCCGCGGGGTATCTCCCGGCCGGAGCCCGCCGAGTCCCAGAGCCCCCTCGCCAGCAGCCGGGCCTGCTCGGCGCCGGCCCGCCCGTGCACCCGCACGCAGTCGACCGGGGTGCCGTCTTCGTCGCGGACGACGTTCAGGTCCAGGGCCGCGCCGGCGGTGAGCAGGTGGGTCAGCGGCGGATGCCGAACGGTCGGGCGCAGCAGCAGCTCGGCGGTGGAGGGCGCGCCCGGCGGGTCGAAGCCGTCGAGGGCCGGCGCGAACCGCACGACGATGTCGGCGAAGCGGCGCTGCGGGCGGATGTACGCGGCCGAGTCGGGCTCGCGCCGGGCAAGCTCGCGGCGCACCTCGGCCTCGGTGTATCCCCGGCTGGTGGTGTCGCGGTGGATCTTCCACCGGTGCCGGAGCTCCTCCGGCGGGTCGGCGAAGACGGTGACGTCGAAGCAGGCCCGGGACAGCTTGGAGAAGAGTGGGAAAAGCCCCTCGACGATGACGAACCGCCGGGGCCGCAGGTATTCGGGCCGGGCGAAGGTGCCGCCGCGGTGGTCGTAGACCGGCTTGAGGATCGGCTGGCCGATGGCGAGCAGCTGCAGGTGCTGTTCCATGATGTCGAGGTAATTGGCGTCCGGCGACAGCGCGGTCATCCCCAGCGCCGCCCGCCGCGCCCGGTCGTACCGGTGGTAGTCGTCCACGGAGATCGACGTGCACCGGCGCGGGCCGATCGCCTCGGCCAGCCCCCGGGCGAGGGTCGTCTTGCCGGAGCCGCTGTCGCCGCCGACCGCGAGCATGACCGGGCGCGCGCCGAACGCCGCGCCCCCGGCGCGCGCCGCGGTCATACCCGGATCCGTCGTCTCATCAGGCGCAGGATCATCGGGGTGAAGATCAGCTGCATGGCGAGCTCCATCTTGCCGCCGGGCGCGACGATCACGTTCGGCCGCGACATGAAGGAGTCGTGCAGCATCGACAGCAGGTACGGGAAGTCGATGCCCTTCGGGTCGGCGAAGCGGATGACCAGGAAGCTCTCGTCGGCGGTCGGGATGGTACGGGCGATGAACGGGTTCGAGGTGTCCACCGTGGGCACCCGCTGGAAGTTGATGTGGGTCTGGGAGAACTGCGGGCAGATGTGGTGCACGTAGTCCGGCAGCCGGCGCAGGATGGTGTCCATCACCGCCTCCTCGGAGTAGCCGCGCTGGGTCCGGTCCCGGTGCAGCTTCTGTATCCATTCGAGGTTGATGATCGGCACGACGCCGATGCGCAGGTCGGCGTGGCGTGCCACGTCGGCGTCCGGTGTGACGATCGCGCCGTGCAGCCCCTCGTAGAAGAGCAGGTCGGTGCCGGGCGGGATGCTCTCCCACGGCGTGAAGGTGCCGGCGTCCTGCCCGAAGGGCGCGGCCTCCTCGTCGTCGTGCAGGTAGCGGCGCAGTCGCCCGGTGCCGGTCTTCCCGTACTCCTCGAAGAGCCCGGCGAGCTCCGGCAGCAGGTTCGCCTCGGGCCCGAAGTGGCAGAAGTTCGGGTTGCCCGTCGCCGCGGCGGCGGCCGTTGCCCGCTTCATCTCCTCCCGGTCGTACCGGTGGAAGGAGTCGCCCTCGACGATGGCGGCGGTGAGTCCCTCCCGGCGGAAGATGTGCTGGAAGGTCCGGGTGACCGAGGTGGTGCCGGCGCCGGAGGACCCGGTGATGGCCACGACGGGGTGTTCGGCCGACATCAGCCGGCCCGGAACATCGAGCGGACGTTGAACAGCGAGGTGTCGAAGCTGTCGCCGTCGGGCTCGCGGTGGTAGCGCTCGATGCGCTCGACCTCGGCCCGCGAGCCGAACACCAGCGGCGCGCCCTGGTCCAGCCGGGAGGGCACGAGTTCCATCGTCCGGCTGCGGCCGGTGCTGGCCAGCCCGCCGGCCTGCTCGATGAGGAAGGCGATCGGGTTGCACCCGTACAGCAGGCGCGGGTCTCCGGGCCGGCCGGGGTTGCTGTCGGCCGGGTAGAGCACGACACCGCCGCGGGTGAGGATGCGGAACGCGTCACCCACCAGCGACGCCACCCAGTGCATGGTGAAGTCGTGTTCCCGGGGCCCGCCGCTGCCGGCCAGGCACTCCCCGATGTATCGCCGCACCGGCGCCTCCCAGTAGCGTGCGTTGGCGCTGTTGATGGCGAACTCCCGGGTGTGCCCCGGGACCCGCATCCTCGGGTGGGTGAGCACGAACGCCCCGATGTCGCGGTCCAGGGTGAAGCCGTCCACGCCGTCGCCGGTGGTCAGGATGAGCATGGTGGCCGGCCCGTACAGGGCGAACCCCGCGCAGACCTGTTCCGTGCCGGGTTGCAGGAAGTCCTCGGCCCGCGGGTCGGCGCCCGGGCGCGGCGTGCGCAGCACGGAGAAGATCGTCCCCACGGACTGGTTCACGTCGACGTCGTCGGCGCCGTCGAGCGGCGCGAACGACAGCAGGTACTTGCCCCTGGCGTACGGCGCGGGGATCGGCAGGATCCCGGTCGTCGCCGCGGACGCCATGGCGGCCAGGTGGCCGCCCCACAGGGTCTCCGCCGCCATCACCTCGTTGCCGGCGAGGGCGAGGTGCTGCAGCACCTTGCCGGGCGCGGTCGTCTCTCCCCCGGGCTCGGCGGGTGCCGCGAGCTCGCCCCGGTTGACCTGGTTGGCGATGATCTTCACGGCGGTCGCGATCGCGTTGAGCAGGCCGGAGAAGTCGCCGGTCGAGTCGAGGTGCCGGTGCTCCTGCTCGATGGTGTGCCGGGTCAGGGTGATGCGCCGTTCGTTCAGGTTGGGCACGATGGTTTCCCGACGTCGGGCCGCGGCGGCGGCGTGGGCTGCGCCGACCGTACGGGCGCGGCGGCCGGCCCGCCTCACCCGCGCGGGCGGGTGGGCGGATGAGATCGGGCCACCCGGAACACGAACTCGCCGGCGTGCCGGGCGTCGGTGAGGTGGCGCAGGAACAGCTCGGTGGTGGCGGTCGGCGCGGCCGTGGTGACCGCGTGCCAGGGCCTGCTCAGCGGGGTACCGGGCGCCGGTATCCGGCGCAGCGTGCCGGCGCGCAGGTGCGCCTCCACGGCGTCGGTGGAGACCAGGGTGACGCCCAGGCCCAGGGCCGCCGACGACACCACCGCGCCGACCGAGCCGAGCGTCAGCAGCGGCGGCTCGATCTGCAGCCGCTGCAGCAGCGCGAGGGTCGCGTCCCGGGTGCCCGAGCCGGCCTCGCGCAGCAGCCAGTTCACCGAGCCCAGGTCCGGCTCCGGGCCCGGCGCTGCGACGACCACCATCGAGTTGGCCCGGGTGGCCCGGGTGACCTGGCCCGCGCCGGGCCGGCCGCCGATGACGACGTCGAGGCGATGATCGGCGAGCAGCGCCGAGACCCGGTCCCGGACGCCGATGTCGAGGGTCACCGCGACCCGCGGACAGCGCTGCCTGAACGAGGCCAGCAGGCCCGGGATGAGCGCCTCGCCGGCGGTGGTGACCGCACCGATCCGCAGCCGCCCGCGCTCCGCGTCCACGCCGCGGCGTGCGGCGGCGACGCTCTCGTCGAGCAGGCCGAGGATGCGCCGCGCGTACCCGGCGAACACCTCGCCGGCCTCGGTCAGCCGCAGCCCGCGCCCGCTGCGCTCGAGCAGCACGACGCCGACCTCGCGGTGCAGCGCGGCCAGCGCGGCCGAGACCGCCGACTCGGTGACCGACAGGCGCTGGGCGGCGGCGCGCGCGGAGCCGCACTCGACGATCGCCAGGAAGGTCTGCAGCCGGACCGGTGTCATCGACCCACAATAGACAAGCGATCGTTCAAGTGAGCGCGGCGAAAGCTCGCTGGACGCCTGGAGTGTCCAGGCGGCAGGGTCGATCGCATGACCAGTGAAGACCGGTGGAGCCCCGGAGTACGCAGCTACGCGAGCATGGGTTACTACGACGCCGACTACGTACCCAAGGACACCGACGTGCTGGCGGTGTTCCGGGTGACGCCGCAGCCCGGTGTCGACCCGGTGGAGGCGGCGGCCGCGGTGGCCGGCGAGTCGTCGACCGCCACCTGGACGGTGGTGTGGACCGATCGCCTGACCGCGAACACCCACTACCAGGCCAAGGCGTACCGGGTCGATCCGGTGCCCGGCCGCCCCGGCGAGTACTTCGCGCACGTCGCCTACGACCTCGACCTGTTCGAGGAGGGCTCGATCGCCAACCTGACCTCGTCCATCATCGGCAACGTGTTCGGCTTCAAGCCGCTGCTCGCCCTGCGGCTGGAGGACATGCGGATTCCGGTGGCGTACGTGAAGACCTTCCAGGGTCCGGCGCACGGCATCGTGATGGAACGCGAGATGCTCAACAAGTACGGCCGGCCCCTGCTCGGCGCGACCGTGAAGCCCAAGCTCGGGCTGTCGGCCCGCAACTACGGCCGGGTGGTCTTCGAGGCGTGCCGCGGCGGTCTCGACTTCACCAAGGACGACGAGAACATCAACTCGCAGCCGTTCATGCGCTGGCGGGACCGCTTCCTCTACTGCATGGAGGGGGTGAACCGGGCGATGGCGGAGACCGGGGAGATCAAGGGCCACTACCTGAACGTCACCGCCGCGACCATCGAGGAGATGTACGAGCGGGCCGAGTTCGCCAAGGAACTGGGCAGCGTCGTCATCATGATCGACCTCACCATCGGCTACTCCGCCATGCAGTCCATGGCCCACTGGGCCCGCCGCAACGGCATCCTGCTGCACCTGCACCGGGCCGGCCATTCCACGTACACCCGGCAGAAGACGCACGGCGTGAGCTTCCGGGTCATCGCCAAGTGGTGCCGGCTGATCGGCGTCGACCACGTGCACGCCGGCACCGTGGTGGGCAAGCTCGAGGGCGACCCGGCGACCACCCGCGGCTTCTACGACACGCTGCGCCTGGACAGCGTCCCGGCGAACCCCGCGCACGGCCTCCACGTCGACCAGGAGTGGGCGAGCCTGCCCGGCGTCATGCCGGTCGCCTCGGGCGGCATCCACGCCGGGCAGATGCACCAGCTCGTCGAGCTGCTCGGCGAGGACGTCATCCTGCAGTTCGGCGGCGGCACGATCGGGCACCCGATGGGCATCGCGGCGGGCGCCGAGGCGAACCGGGTGGCGCTCGAGGCCGTCATCAAGGCCCGCAACGAGGGCAAGGACCTGCTCCGGGAGGGCCCCGGGGTGCTGCGCGCCGCGGCGCAGCGGTGCGGGCCGCTCGACGCCGCGCTCTCCACCTGGGGCGACGTCACGTTCGACTACGCCGCCACCGACGCGCCCGACGTCATCGTCACCGCCAGCCGATAGGGGTCACCGCCATGTACCTGCGTCACGGAGCCTTCTCCTACCTGCCCGAGCTGACCGACGACGAGGTGGCCGCGCAGATCCGGTACGCCCTCGACAACGGCTGGCCCGTCTCGATCGAGTACACCGACGACCCGCACCCGCGCAACGTCTACTGGGAGATGTGGGGCCTGCCCCTGTTCGACCTGACCGAGCCCGACGCGGTGCTGCACGAGCTCCACGACTGCCGCGCGGCGTTCCCGCGGCACTACGTGAGGCTGCTCGCGTACGACGCTCGGCTCGGCCGGCAGACCACGGCGCTGAGCTTCCTGGTGCAGCGGCCGCCGCACGAGCCGGGCTTCCGGCTGGTGCGCACCGAGGCCACCGACCGGGTGCAGCGCTACTCGCTGCAGCCGTACGCGACGGCGGCGCCCGCGGGTGCGCGCTACGCGCCCGAATGACCGGGGGATTCTCGATGCGTCCCGCCCCGGCGGCGCAGGAGCAGCAGCTCCTGGGCGAGGACGCGCAGATCGATCTCAACGCCGACGAGGCGGCCGCGCAGGCCCGGGCGGTGCTGGCCCAGTTCGACGCCGAGACCATCGGGCTCACCGGGGTCAAGCGGCGCCTCGCGGAGATCGCGGCGCTGCTGCTGGTGAGCCGGGCCCGGGCCCGGTTCGGCCTGTCGGCCAGCAGCCCGTCGCTGCACATGAGCTTCACCGGGGCGCCCGGCACGGGCAAGACCACCGTGGCAATGCGGATCGCCGAGCTGCTGCACGGGCTCGGCTACCTGCGTACGCCCCGGGTGGTGGCGGTGACCCGCGACGACCTGGTCGGGCAGTTCATCGGGCACACCGCGCCGAAGACCAAGGAGGCGATCGCCCGGGCGGCCGGCGGGGTGCTGTTCATCGACGAGGCGTACTACCTGCACCGCCCCGAGAACGAGCGCGACTACGGCCAGGAGGCGGTCGAGATCCTGCTGCAGGAGATGGAGTCCGGGCGCGGCTCCCTGGTGGTCGTCTTCGCCGGGTACGCGGACCGGATGGAGAAGTTCCTGTCGTCGAATCCGGGGCTCAGCTCGCGGGTGGCCCACCACATCCGCTTCGACGACTACGGCCACGACGAGCTGGTCCGGATCGCCGAGCTGATGCTGGCGCGCGACAGCTACCGGTTCACCCCGGAGGCGCGCACGGCGTTCGAGGCGTACGTCGAGTTGCGGATGGCCATGCCGCGGTTCGCCAACGCGCGCAGCATCCGCAACGCGCTCGAGCGGTGCCGGCTGCGGCAGGCCATCCGGCTGGCCGCCCTGGGCGGGCCGCTCGGCCTCGCCGAGCTGACCGAGCTGACCGCGACCGACGTACGCGGAAGCAGCGTGTTCGCCCAGGCAGGTTAGTCCGTTTCCGCGCGATATCGCCCGTTGTGCCGGAGTGTTCGGCGCAACGGGCGATCTCGCGCGATGTGACGTTTCTTTGAACCCGCCGGCCGTCCGCACTGCGCCGACGCAATCGTGATATTAAATAGTCGCAATTAATTCACGATTATAAAGCGGGCCGAGTTGACGCATTCCCGGGAAAAGCATAACGTGTGGTCGATCCATTCGAGCGAATCGCGGGCGTGCCCTCCACAAGAAGGATGCGCCCCGTTTCGCCGCGCCTTCCACAAGGAGGAATTCGTGATCCCCATCCACCACATCGGCGTCGTGGCAACCGGGCTGTCCGCCACCGCCGCGCTGCTGGCCTCGGCCGCACCCGCCGCGGCTGCGGCCCCGTCACCCGGCGGAAACCTGGTGCTGGCCGTGATCCCGGCCGGGCAGAGCAGCGGGCCGCTGCGCCTGGCCACCCTCAAGTGCGACCCCGACGGCGGCAGTCACGCCGCCGCGTCCTCGGCCTGCGCCGAGCTGCACCTGGTCGACGGCGACCTCTCCGCGCTCGCCGACAACGGCGGCATCTGCACCCGGGAATACCGTCCGGTGACCGCCATTGCGGCGGGCACCTGGCAGGGAGATCCCGTCGCCTACCGGGCGACCTTTCCGAACCATTGCGTCCTGCTCGGCGCCACGGGCGAGATATTCGATTTCTAAACGCCCGCCCGTGAGATTCCATGCGTGAGATAAGGACGATGCAATGAAGCAGCTATTCCGCACGCTCGCCGTCACGACCGCCGCGGTGACCGCCCTGATCGCCGCCGACCCGGCCGCCGCGGCGACCGCGCCGCGCACCGAGTCCGTCTCGATCACCCGGTCCGGCGGCTTCGCCGGCCGCACCGAGTGGTTCGCGGTCGACTCGACCAACCGCGACGAACCCGCAACGGACGCGCTGAGCGTGGCCGCCGAGCCCCGGTTCCGCGCGCTGCGGCCCGCGTACCTGCCCGCGAACCCCTGCTGCGACCGCTACCGGTACGAGGTTGTCGCGAGCTACAGCGACGGCACCGTCAAGACCGTCGTCACGATGGATGGCGTGCCCGGCACGCCGGACGCGCTGGTGGAGGTCATCGACCTCGTCATGACCTCCGCGGCCCTCGCACCGGCGTAGACCTGCGACGACGCCGGCGAGGCTCGGCAGCCGACGGTCCGCGGGTCACCGCTCGCGGGCCGTCGCGCCGGTTGGCTCGGGCACCCCTAGGGCGACCTTCGCCGCGAGATCCGCCAGCTCGCCGCGATGGAGGCCACGACGATCAACACGCCCGCGCCCACGCCGACCTCGGCCAGGTGGAGCTGCTCGGGGTGCCCCTCCAGCACGGCGGTCTCGGCCAGGCTCTCGCTGTGCCAGATGACCGCCGTACCGATCCCCGAGCCGCCCAGGAACACCACGAGCGGCTCACGGCCGATGACGCCGACGGTCCACTTCTTCGTCTCGGGGTCGTACGTCGCCCCGATGGACCCCCGCACCTCGGCCCGATCCGGGTGCAGCTCCTCGCCGGGGATCAGCCGCAGGTCCTCGCCCGGGCCGGGGTCGGCCTCGAGGTCGTCGTCGATCAGGTACCGAGTGTCGTCGTCCGGGGGTCGCCGGACCGTGACTCGTCGCGTCGGTTCAGGCTCCTGCTGTATTCGGCGACCGGCCGTCCCCCACAGCTTGCGCAGTTGCCACACAGGCCTTCTCCCTCGGTCAGCTACCAAGGATCGAATCCCCATCCTTGGCCGAAAATGTCTGTCGAATGACCTCGTGAAACCCATCACTATCTGCTATTAAATGTAGATAGACCAGGGTCTGCGCGGCAACAGGGAGTGTCTGTGGAATGGCGAATGAGGGCGAGAAAAACGGACACACGGAACACAGTGGTTGTCCAGACTTTTCCGAGCCTGCGCGAAAGAGGTACACGAGCACTCCGTTGCGCGGTTCCGGCCCGGGTTTCGCCTCCGGTGGGACACCGAACTTACGCCCCCGGTGTCGCTTTCCCAGGTCAACGGGCACCCGTAGGGAGTTCTGTCGGAGGATGTACGTTCCTTGAACCGCGCCGGAACTGGGGGCTACAGTGACCGAGGAGCCGCGAAACACAGGTACCTAAGACCAGTAGTTGTGGCAACGGAAACCAAACGATCACCGCGAAGTGACCGGGCGGGCATTGAATACCTCGACCCTCCAGGCGGAGGATGAGCAGGTGCCTTTCACAGGGGCCGATAGGCGTCCCTTGACAGGACGTCCGCACGGTTAAGGGGTCATTAGTGGGCGTCAGCCCGCTCAAAGAGCAGGAGAGACGCATGTCGAGCGCGGATGTGGAAGAGCGAGCAGAAACCGGCACCACATTGACGAAGTTCACGATCAACCTGGTCCGGCGCGCCGTTCGCGCACTGGAGATCGCCACCCAGGTGACCGGCGACAACCGGACCGACACGTTCAACCGGGCGATCCAGGTCTACGCGTACATCGTCAAGGCCGAGGAAGAGGGCAAGTCCGTCTTCATCGTGGGGCCGGACGGCACCAAGGAACGCCTGCTCCTCACCTGACGAGTTGGTCGCGAGGGTGGGGTGCCGCCACAGCCGCTGCGCCCTCCACCAACTCTCCGCGAACTTCCCCGCTCGACCGGGCGACCGCCGAGGACCACACCGGCCCGCGCCCCCGCTCCCCCGCCCCACGCGCCGCGGCCAGGCCGCGAGAAGCCCCTGGGTGCGGTGGGAGCCATATCCCACCCAACCTATGGGAATAATATGTGTCCTGGGTCACAAAGTGGCTGACGCCGGTGGCTCCGGGCACTTAGGTTGCTCACATGAATCGAAGCAAGCGTCTGACGCGCCGCCGCTTCGTCGACTACCTCCGGGTGTGTACCTGCTCCTGTTGAGTTCGGCGGTGCACCGCTCAGCAGTCACCTGACCAACCGCCGTCACCTCTGACTACGCCGCTCGCACTGACGCACGCGGCGCGATGAAACCTGCCCTGCACCCGACCGACGATCCATACCGGCCGGTCGATGACACGTACCCAGCGCAAGGAGCGTTCCATGAAGACATCCAGATTCGCCGTGGTGGCCGCGTTGGCCGGCGCGCTGCTTGCCACCTCCACGCTCTCCGCCTGCGGTAAGTCCGACGACGCCGGCGGCCAGACCAAGGAGCTGCGCTACCAGGGCTGGGTGGGCCAGGTGACCCCGGCCGAGCTGGCCGAGGACCTCGGCTACCTCGGCGACGTGAAGCTCAAGTGGATCGGCAACACCATCAGCGGCCCGCAGGACATCCAGGCGGCGACCACCGGGGACATCGACTTCGGCGGCGCGTTCAACGGCGCGATCGTCAAGCTCAAGGCGTCCAAGGCGCCGATCACCGCGGTGATCGGCTACTACGGGTCCGACAAGGACAGCTACAACGGCTTCTTCGTGCTCGACGGCAGTCCGATCAGGACACCCCGGGACCTGATCGGCAAGAAGATCGGCGTCAACACGCTGGGCGCGCACTCCGAGGCGATCACCAAGACCTACCTGAAGCGCAACGGCCTGACGCCCGAGGAGATCAAGCAGGTCGAGCTGGTCGTGGTGCCACCGGTCAACACCGAGCAGTCGCTGCGACAGGGGCAGATCGACGTCGCCTCGCTCAGCGGCGCGCTGCGGGACAAGGCGCTCGATCGCGGCGGCCTCCGGGCGCTGTACACCGACTTCGAGCTGCTCGGCGCGTTCACCGGCGGCAGCTACGTGCTGCGCAACGACTTCCTCAAGAAGAACCCCGACACGGTACACACGTTCGTCACCGGCACCGCCAAGGCGATCGAGTGGGCCCGCACCCAGCCCCGGGAGACCGTGATCGAGCGGTTCCGGACGATCATCGCCAAGCGCGGCCGCAACGAGGACGACAGCCAGCTCAAGTTCTTCAAGAGCTGGGGCATCGCCGGCAAGGGCGGCACGATCACCGACACCGACTTCAGCACCTGGATCGACTGGCTGGACAGCATCGGCGAGCTCAAGAACGACAAGCTCAAGCCCTCCGACATCTACACCAACAAGTACAACGAGCTGGCCACGGGCGGCGCACAGTGAGCGCCCCGAAGATCCGGTTCGAGGGCGTCGGCAAGGTCTTCCAGGCCCGCGGCACCACCGTCACCGCGCTGCAGGACATCAACCTCGACGTACGCGACGGCGAGTTCCTGGTCATCGTCGGCCCCAGCGGCTGCGGCAAGTCGACCCTGCTCGACCTGCTCGGCGGCCTGACGAAGCCGTCCAGCGGCCGGATCCTGGTCGACGACCGGCCGATCACCGGCCCCGGACTGGACCGCGGCGTCGTCTTCCAGCAGTACGCCCTGCTGCCGTGGCGGACGGCGCTGGCCAACGTCCAGTTCGGCCTGGAGGCCAAGCACGTGCCCCGCCGCGAGCGCGCCGACCGGGCCCGCGAGTACCTCGACCTGGTCGGGCTCTCCGGCTTCCACGACCGGTACCCGCACGAGCTCTCCGGCGGCATGAAGCAGCGGGTGGCGATCGCCCGCAGCCTCGCCTTCGACCCGGACGTGCTGCTGATGGACGAGCCGTTCGCGGCGCTCGACGCGCAGACCCGCGACGGCCTGCAGGACGAGCTGCTGCGGATCTGGGAGAAGACCGGCAAGACCGTCGTCTTCATCACGCACGGCATCGAGGAGGCGGTCTACCTCGGCCAGCGGGTCGCGGTGATGACCTCCCGTCCCGGCCGCATCAAGCAGGTCGTGGACATTCCGCTCACCGCGCGTTCCTCCGCCGAGGACCTGCGCTCCGACCCGCAGTTCGCCCGCTACCGGCGCGAGATCTGGACCCTGCTCCGCGACGAGGTGAACAAGGCCCGCAGCGAGGAGCTGGGCCCGGACAACGCCAAGAAGAAGGAGCCGGCCAGTGTCTAGCCTCACCGAATCCCCGGTCGCGGTCCGCCAGGCCCCGGCGCCCGCACCCGTACCCACACCCACGCCGTCCTACGCCGTGGCCGCGCCGGCGGCCGGCTACCCCCGTACCCGCCGGCTCCTGCGCGGCGCCGGTTCCGTCGCCACCCGGGTGGCCGCGGTGGCCGTCCTGGCGGTGATCTGGGAGGTGTTCCCCCGGCTCGGGGTGGTCGACGCGACCTTCCTGCCGCCGCTGTCCGAGGTGCTCGGCGCCTGGTGGCAGCTGGTGCTCTCGGGCGAGTTGATCGAACACGCCCAGGCGAGCCTGAGCCGCTCGCTCGCCGGTTTCGGCCTGGCGGTCGTCGCGGCCATCCCGCTCGGCCTGCTGATCGGCTGGTACAAACCGGCGGCGACCCTGCTCAACCCGCTGCTCGAGGTGTTCCGCAACACCGCGGCGCTGGCCCTGCTGCCGGTCTTCGTGCTGGTCCTCGGCCTCGGCGAGACGTCCAAGATCGCGATCATCTTCTACGCCTGCTCGTGGCCGATCCTGCTGAACACGGTCAGCGGCGTGCGCACCGTCGACCCGCTGCTGATCAAGTCCGCCCGGTCGCTGGGGCTCGGCCCGCTGCGGCTGTTCCAGAAGGTGGTGCTGCCCGCCGCGGTGCCCACCATCTTCACCGGGATCCGGTTGGCCGGCGCCTACTCGATCCTCATCCTGATCGCCGCCGAGATGGTCGGCGCCAAGGCCGGGCTCGGCTACCTCATCAACTACGCCCAGTACAACTTCGCCGTGCCCGACATGTACGCGGGAATCATCACGATCTCCGCGATCGGCCTCGTCGTGAACCAGCTTCTGATCATCGCCGAGCGCCACTTCTCCACGTGGCGCACCACCAGCAGCTAGGAAGGAAACACATCATGACGATCGCTCCCACCACCCCGGACGTCCGCCGCATCGGCGGCCGCATCGGCGCCGAGATCGTCGGGGTCGACCTGTCCCTGCCGATCGACGCGGCCCTCGCGGACCGGCTCGGCGGCGCCCTGGTCGAGCACAAGGTGCTCGTCTTCCGCGACCAGCACCTGGACGACGAGGCGCACCTGCGGTTCGCGAGCGCCTTCGGCCCGCTGACCACCGCGCATCCGACCGTCCCGTCGATCGACGGCAACGCGAACATCCTCGCCGTGCAGGGCGGCGAGGGCGCCCGCGCCAACGCCTGGCACACGGACGTGACCTTCGTGGTCGCGCCGCCCAAGGCGACCACGCTGCGCAGCCTGGTGATCCCGCCGTACGGCGGTGACACCCTCTTCGCGAACACCGCCGCCGCGTACGCCGACCTGCCGGAGCACCTGCGGCTGCTCGCCGACCGGCTGTGGGCGGTGCACACCAACGACCACGACTACGCCGAACACCCGCAGTTCCGCACCAGCGAGGCCGAGCAGTACCACCAGGTCTTCGTCGCGCAGCGCTACCGCACCGCGCACCCGGTGGTCCGCATCCACCCCGAGTCCGGCACCCCCAACCTGTTCATCGGCGGATTCGCCACCAGCATCATCGGGCTCTCCGGCACCGAGTCCCGCGACCTGCTGCGCCTGCTGCAGGCGTACGTGACCCGGCCGGAGAACACCCTGCGGCACCACTGGGCGGTCGGCGACGTGGTCGTCTTCGACAACCGGACCACCCAGCACTACGCCGCCGACGACTACGGCGACCTGCCCCGCAAGCTGCACCGCATCACCGTGGCCGGCGACGTGCCGGTCGGCGCCGACGGTGGCAGGAGCCGCGTGATCGAGGGCGACGAGGCCACCCACTACACCCCTGAGGATGCCCGATGAGCCGCCGGCCTGGACAACTGCACCTGAACGCGTTCCTGATGGGGGTCGGGCATCACGAGGCCGCCTGGCGGCTGCCGGAGAGCGACCCGCACGCCGACGTGGACGTCGAGCACTACAAGAACCTGGCCCGCATCGCCGAGCGGGGCAGGCTCGACTCGCTCTTCCTCGCCGACGGGCCCGTGCTCTGGGACCAGGTCGGGCGCCGC
The DNA here is from genome assembly GCF_040638275.1 of Actinoplanes sp. NPDC026623. Lineage (NCBI taxonomy): Bacteria > Bacillati > Actinomycetota > Actinomycetes > Micromonosporales > Micromonosporaceae > Actinoplanes > Actinoplanes sp. NPDC026623. Next base: position 45,073 of record NZ_JBEZXZ010000054.1, read on the forward strand.
CCGTCCGGGACGCTCGAGCCGACCGTCCTGCTCACCGCGCTCGCCGGGGCCACCGAGCGGATCGGCCTGATCGCCACCGCGTCGACCACCTACAACGACCCCTACAACCTGGCGCGCCGGTTCGCCTCGCTGGACATCGTCAGCGGCGGCCGGGCCGGCTGGAACATCGTCACCACGGCCGCCCTCGACGCCGCCCGCAACTTCAACCTGGAACAGCTCCCGACGCACCGGGAGCGCTACGAGCGGGCCGCCGAGTTCGTCGACGTCTCGCTCAAGCTCTGGGACTCCTGGGACGACGACGTGGTGCTCGCCGACAAGGACAGCGGCGTCTGGGGCGACCAGGAGAAGATCTATCCGCCCGAGCACCGCGGCGCGCACTTCCAGGTGGCCGGCGCCCTCAACGTGCCGCGCACCCCGCAGGGCCACCCCCTGCTGGTGCAGGCCGGCTCCTCGGAGAACGGGCGCAACTTCGCCGCCCGATACGCCGAGGCGATCTTCACCGCGCACCAGACCCTTGCCGACGCGCAGGAGTTCTACGACGACCTCAAGCGGCGCGCCGCCGAGCACGGCCGCGACCCGGACCACGTCAAGATCCTGCCGGGCATCGTGCCCCTGATCGGCGACACCGAGGCCGAGGCGAGGCAGCTCGAGGCCGAGCTCAACCGGCTGATCCGCACCGAGTTCGCGCTGCCCATCCTGGCCGAGCTCCTCGGCGTGCAGGTCACCGACCTGCGCCTCGACGAGGAGCTGCCGGCGAACCTGCCGGCCGAGGAGGAGATCGAGGGCGCGAAGAGCCGCCGCACCCTGGTGGTCAACCTCGGCCGCCGGGAGCGGCTCACGGTCCGGGAGATCCTGGCCCGCCTCGGCGGCGGGCGCGGACATCTCACCTTCGCCGGTACGCCCGTACAGGTCGCCGACCAGATCGAGTCCTGGTACGACAACGGCGCGGCGGACGGCTTCAACATCATGCCGCCGGTGCTGCCGTCCTCGCTGGAACGCTTCGTCGACCAGGTGGTGCCGATCCTGCAGGAGCGCGGCCGATTCCGTACCGAATACACCGGGCGCACGCTGCGGGAGCACTACGGCCTGCCGCGGCCCGCCAACCGCAACACGGTCACCGCCGCGCAACCCGCGGCAGTGCGATCTTGACCGACGCCCCGGTCCTCGGCGGCGGCCCGGCG